>CAYXSZ010000034.1:0-4892 GCA_964468425.1 Candidatus Woesearchaeota archaeon
CTATAGTATGATGGAAACCGTTCAGGAATACGTAATCAAGAAGGATAAAATTTCTATTCCAGATTACGAAGTCACTTACGATTTCAACGAAGCCCTCGAGAAGTACCCTCACTTGAGAGATTACGTCAATAGAATCTCTGAAACGATCGGACTCCCCGAGTGGCACACCCAACTGAAAAGAGAAATGCGGGAGATAGAGTACCCAAACATAATTTATCCGGTTGGAGATCCGATTTTTATTCACATTTACCGTCTTCCCGGAGAGTCGATGCAGTACGTGGCAATTGAACCGCAGATGACTCCAGAGGAGCGAATGCTTCTTGACAAGATTCAAAGTAAAATCGTGAAATATGCTGTAGAACTTGACGAGCTCAACGTGAACGAGATTTATCAACAACTCACTCGCCTGTATGATCGAGTCGTCGCTATCGGAAGAAAAAGCTTGTTTTCAGACAAAGTCGTTCTAAAAGATATTAACCAATACAGGAAGCTGAAGTACTTTTTAATTCGCGAAAGGCTCGGATACGGAAAATTAGAACCGCTTCTCCGAGATCCTTATATCGAGGATATTCACATTCTTGGAGTTGGACCTGTCTGGATAGTTCATAAAGTTTGGGAGATGCTCAAAACGAACCTAGAATTTAAAGACGAAGCAGAACTCAATAAGTATATTCTTAAGACATCTGAAGTCGTTGAGAGACCAGTTTCTGAGGCTAGACCGATCGTAGATGCGATTATGCCAGACGGCTCGAGAGTCAATTTCATTTATGGGAAGGACATTTCTCTCAAGGGTTCCTCGTTTACCATAAGAAAATTCGCTAAGAAACCACTGAGCATAACTCAGCTTATTGCGTGGAACACACTGTCCGCTGAGGAAGCTGCGTATCTCTGGCTTTGTATAGAGCATGGAATGAACATATTTATTTCAGGTGAAACTGCTTCTGGAAAAACCACTACACTAAACGCATTAACAGTTTTTATTCGTCCAGACTGGAAGATATATTCAGTAGAAGATACTCCCGAAATAAACACACCCCATCCCATTTGGCAAAGACTCGTTACTCGTCAAGTTGGAAAGCAAACCGACATCGAAATGTACGATCTCTTAAAGGCAGCTCTTAGATCCAGACCAAACTACATAATCGTAGGGGAGATCCGTGGTAAGGAAGGATATGTTGCGTTTCAGGCTATGCAGACGGGACATCCCATTCTTTCGACGTTTCACTCAGGTAACTTAACAATGCTCATTCAGAGATTGACTGGAAACCCTATCAACATCCCCATAACTTTCATCGACAACTTAAATGTTACAGTCTTCCAAAGAGCCGTTTACATTAACGGAGAAATGGAAAGAAGAGTTGTCAGTATTTATGAAATCGAAAGATATCTTCCAGAGTTTAACAGGGTAGCCGCACGTAATGTCTTTGTGTGGGATGAAAGAAGAGATAAGCACATTTTTAGAGGTAAATACAATAGCTACGTTCTCGAAAAAAAGATAGCTCCTATGAGGAGACTCGCGAACCCTAGAAAGATCTACGATATTTTGGAATTTAGAGCCAAAATACTTAAGCGAATGGTCGAAGAGGAAATATCTGACTTCTACGAAGTCTGGGAGGTTATTAAAAGATTTTATGAATACGGACCGGCAGGGTTGCCTTTTTCAGTGTAGAACAGTTCCTTCAATTCATTTACATCGATGGAAACTCCGAACTTCTTACTCATTCTAACTAAGTTCTTTAAGTCTCTTTCTAACCAGCTAATAGTAGATTCTTCAAACGGAATGGCTTGAGAAACATCTATTATGTATGGTATTTTACGATAAACTAAAATGTTGTACTCGGAAAGGTCTCCGTGAACAAGCTTAGCCTTCTTGACGAAGCGCATATATTCGTTTAGAATTTTTTTGAAGAACTCTTGGTCTAAGATCGTGTACACATCCCTGAGTTGGGGGGCTGGGGTTTCGTCTCCAATCCATTCCATTACCAAGACGTTTCCCCTAAACGCTATTGGCATAGGAACGTTCACCATCGACTTGTATAACCTAGTCAAGTTGCTGAACTCCTTTTTCACCCACGTATATATAGTTCCTATTCTAGTTCTTGGAAATCGCTGAAACCTGGGATCTGCCAGAAGGTATTCGTACTGTTTTCTGTAGCTTATGTTCATCACCTTGTATATTTTTACGGCTACATACCCGAGCGAGCTCTCTGCTCTGAACACCACCGCCTCTTTTCCCTCCGAAACGACAACCAATGGCTCCTTGAGATACCCTGCCTTTTCAAGTGCTTCTAAGTTCTTGAACGTTTGTCTGTCAAAAACCTTCGAATAAACCTTCCAGATTTCTCTGTATTTCATTGCATTAACAAAAACCAATTTCTACTCCCCGGTCCGTAGCCTAGAATAAACACAACAGCGCAGACATATCTCTTATACTTCTCTGGAACATTAATTTTGTGCAAAATAAAAAGAACCAATGTCGTAACTCCTAGTTTCGTTAGTAGATACAGCTCTGGGCTTATTCCAATAAGTATTCGAGAAACTACGTGTTCCTCGAAAAATCCCCGGTTAACTCCCAAGTAGGAAGCCAGGGCATCAATATATTCTCCGAAAAACGCTAGGAGGTAAAAGTTCTCAATTAACAATATCTCAACGAGAACCAAGTTCGCCAGAACGTAGAGCAAGAACAACCCATAATCATTAATGACTACCTTGAAGAACAAAAGAGAACTAAGGAGGATTCCAGTACCGATCACAAATATTCGCTCAAATTTTTTCTCCTGATTTTTAAAAATATACAGAAAGATCATCCACGATACAAAGCCGAAGAACCAGCAGCCGGGTGTTACTGTGAGAAAGCTTGGGTTGAGAACTCCATAATCTACTTGCAATCTATAGAGGATTGCTAAGAATGCGAAAGGGAGCGAGGAGAAAACTAACTGTGAGTTTACATCTATTTTATATTTTTCCAAGAATTTGTAAAAGAGGTATGCAACAACTACAAAAGTTAGGGTGTAAGCTACAGTGTTTACGGGATTGTATCCAGTTAAATGCTTAGTAGGATATATAAAGTACTCTTCAAAAAAGTTCACCGCCTATAGTATATGTATTGCTCGAGCATTTGGATCCTTTGAAGTAACAAATCAATTTTTGAATTTAACATGTCGATTTTAGATTGTAGAACTTCAAGTTGCTGCTTTATCGGCTCTTCCGACTGTATAGGTGGTTGATATGGGATGAAGGCTTGGGGATTCAAGAACGAGCCTTCTTCTCTTGGATATACAGTTGGCAGACTTGCTTGGGTTTGAGAGAAGCTAGATTGGGAAATGCCTCGTTGAAAGTCCGATTGAGTTGCAGAGACGTTCTGGCTTTGTTCCCGCGAGAACTCTAAGGAGCTGTCCTTTAGATCGAGATCTAGGTCTAAATCGCTTTCCCTGTGAAGCAGCTTTTTGATAAATCCCAGCATTCAAAAAATATAGATTCTTGAAGTTTATATTTCTTCGATTTCTTCTTGCTCTATGAAGTATTCGTAACCCACATCCAACTCAGCCTTTCTCGGAATAACTCCTCGGTTTCTTAAATATTCTCTGGTAATGATATAATAGATTAGAGCAAGAGCTCTAGCTCCTTTATTGTTGGTTGGAATTGCAAAATCAATGTATTTAAGAGTGTTGTTGGTATCCACTAGGGAAATTATTACTTTGTTAGTGTTAAACGCATCCATTAGCGCGTTTCTATCGAGAATTGGGTCCGTGATTAGAACGACCTCAACATCCTTAAAATCCTTGAGCTGCGGATTTGTTAAGAGACCTGGAGGATACCTCCCAGGATATGCGAGCATTTTCGTGTACTTCTGAAGGATTCGGATTGGTCTTCTCGCAGTTTCTCTTCTTCCTACAACGAGAATTTCGTTTGGCTCATAACGAGCTAAAAATCGTGTAGCAAGTCTTAGTCGCTCGTCTGTTTTTGTTATATCTAAGATGGCTAGACCGTCTTCTTTAACCTTCGCAATAAATTTACGCATATCTTCGGTCTTGATCCTGGTTCCAACATGAACTCCAGCTTTAATATATTCCTCGAGTGGAACTAACCACTCCATTTTTAACTGTCTAGATAAAAGTTAAAAGCTATTGCTTTTTCCTTCCAGTAGCTCCTCCACCACCACCTCTTCCCGTTTTTCTAGATCCATAGTATCCATACTTGATTGGATATCCGTGCTTAGGCAACGGTTTAACCTTTCCTTTGTTTCTCTTGTGTTTACCTCCGTAAGGATGATCCACAGCGTTTTTAGCTACTGCAGAGACTATCGGGTACTTTCTGTGATGAGCTTTCATCCAATAGTATCTTATACCTGCCTTGACAAAGGGTTTTTCATCTCTTCCTCCTCCAGCTACTGCTCCAACCAAAGCTCTTGCGAGAGGATGAAATCTTTTTACTTTTTTGGATGGAAGTTTAACCATTACAAACTCATCAGTTCTTTGAACAACTACTCCGTAAGTTCCAGACGATCTTACGAGTTTTCCACCATCTCCGGGACGAACTTCGAGCATGCAAACTTTAGTACCTTCGGGTATGAGTTTTAAGGGTAAAACATTTCCAGCATCTACTGGAGCTGAAGTTCCAGCATAAACGGTTTTTCCAACATAAACTCCCTCCACAGCTGGGAGAAGAACCTCCTCACCAGTTTCGTAGCGAATACGCATTAAGGGAGCGTAGTGAACGGGATCTTTTAGTATTTCCGTTACGACTCCTTTTACAACCCCATCTACTTCCCTTGCATCTAGCGCTCTGAAGCGAAGCGCTCCCGCTGAGTAATGATCCGGAACTATATACAGTGGAGAGTTTCCTTTACCTCTTCTCTGTTGAGGAAGTAACTTTCCCATTTTTACATTAAA
>CAYXSZ010000035.1:0-14560 GCA_964468425.1 Candidatus Woesearchaeota archaeon
TTCTGTTATAAGAAAAGATAACATCTCCGAAGAATATTATAAAAAAATGCTCAACGAAACCATAAAAAAATTGGCTAAGGCTAACATTATCACGGGATTATCGTACAACCTAACATGGATAGGCGTACCTTGTTCTGGAGATAGAGTGGTGGAGATATTTCTCGATAAGGGGGCTCCGGTAGTTGTGTGTTTGCCTCATGTAAAACCATGAGAAGAAGCTCTTTTCTCGAGTTGGCAGCTGTCGTTTCTTCACTTTTGATAGTAGTTTTTGTCGGTTTTTTGGCGTACAAGCTCATAAAACAAAACGTACCAATCACCGCATACGTTATGAAGGATTATTATCTGTACCAAAAGTATCTTTTTTACGCGTTTCCTGGATTTGAATATTTCGCTAGAGACCTAATATTTCACGGATTTTATAATCTATTAGCAACGAATTATACGCTAACTTCGTGTGTAGCATATCACCTCAAGCCAGATAAACCATTCGAACTCTTAACATACAGGGAATCTGGAAATACCGCTAGCTACTATTTTGGAATACCGTTCATACCTTTAAATGGAACGAATCCTTGTTTCAACGATTACGTAGTTAGCGGGAAAACTGAGCTGAAAAAAACGTTTGAATCCTTTAAGGATCTCCAGCTTGACGAGGACGTAGACCTTACCGGTCTAAACATTCAGATAGATCCCTCCAAGTTCTTTATAAATATTTCCTGGAAGTATGATTTTAACGCTACTAATTATGAGAGAAAGTTAACGATTAAAAACAGCTATGACTACAGGCTAGATGTGTTGTTCTACGACGCGAATTTGTCTAAACTATATTGCAATGTTTCAAAGCTCTTTAATTTCTACGAAGTGCAAAATCCAGAGGATTTTATAGATAAATACGGCAAGCTGAAACCTATGTGCGAAAAGTTAAATATCTCGAGCAAGTTTATCAACTGCACGATAAACAGAAGTCTCTGGCTTCCTTACTACGTAGCGTACAACATTTCCTCGTTCTTCAACTTCACAGCTACTTTGAAATATTGGTGCGAGCGCTTTGGAGGAAAGCTAATAGGTGGCGATTGCAAGCTTCCAGAGAATGGTATAGGAGAAACTTATTATAGAGAATGCATTTACGATAGTAACACTATTGAAGTTGGTAGCTTTTCAGATATAAAATATCCAAATTATACTTATGTATTCTACGAAATTGAAAAAGTAGAGCCTGATAACAAAAGCACATATAAGATGTATTATCCGGTTACGGGGGATTATATAAGTGCTTCGGCGACTCCTTCCAGCGTAAAATCTGTTAAAAAGTGCGAAGAAAAAAAGTTAACCCAAATAGATCCCTATCTTGCTAATTTTACGGTAAGATATTTCGTTTACTACGGAAAGAAACTAATTTACAAGGAGTATACTTGCAAGGTCGGATATAGGGATGAAAAAACCAGTTGTTTATCTGATCCAGACGCCTGGATAAAAAGTAATATAGATGGTTTTTACAAGAAGGATCCTTACTACGATTCATCTACTAGTTGTTCCAACCCCGATTGCTGCGATTATCATTATTATAAGTGTGGAAACGCTACGTGCTGCGAATGCGTAGGATGGTACGTGCACTACAAGCAAAGAGTGAAACATACAAGTGTTACAAACGATGCATATACTTTAGAGACGTTCGGATGCTTCGAGAACTAGTTTCCTAAACTTATTCATACGATCTCTTGTTTTTATCAATTTCTGGTTGGCTTCGTGAACAAGAACTTCGATGTAGTCGTTATTAACTAATAACTTACCACCTTTCGCAACAATAGTTTCGATCCTTTCAGTACTTTGAATTTCCAAAACTACCCTTTCAGGTTTGATCGAAATTATTCCAGAATGCTTTAAGCCCGATCTTTGTGCGAGCTCTAAGAGCTTTAGAGCCTTGTCTAAATCCCTCGCGGATACATGGATTATAAATGGTTCCTGTTTGAACCAGACAGACTCCTCTGGTAGGCTTTCTAGAGCTTTTAAAACCACTCGAGGTTCTGTTGGAAAGTGTGTTTTAAATAAGAACTCGGCTTCGTTCTTTCTTCCAGATTTTGGAATTTTCATGAGAACTATTCTTCCTGCACACGAAGAAGTCGTGAAGTAATCTTCTAATGAGTTAATTGTATTGAGTAAGGGGATAATGGGTTCGTCAACTTCGTTTCGAGACAGAGCCTCGTCTAGCTTCCTCAATGCATAGCTTTTTAATTCATCGAATTTCATAATTAAAATGGAAAGGAGAGAACTCTTAATAAACCTTGCATTTCTGGCTGTCGCACTTCCAATCGTCTTTTTCATATTTCAAGGCTACGCGACGATGTATTTCAAAAACAAAGCTATAGACCTTTCGAATCCATTAAATCTTCAAGTTACGAAGGTTTTTGTCACCGAAAATTCAATTTCCTTCTTGTTATACAATCCTAATAACTTCTCAGTGACTATTACGGTCAATATGGTTGGTTTGCGAAACAGCTTTGGATCTGTAGCTCCCGTAACACAGGGTGGAGACATAGGAGTTACTAAAGTCCTGCCACCCCGTCAAAACGTTACTTTTTACATCCCAATAATTAAAGGGACTCCTCCTAACACCGTTTTAATCCAGTGGAGAAACGCGGGAGGAAACCTAACGATCGCGATTTACTACAACACCCCCAATTCTAATGTTAACGGAGTTGTTATGACAAAAGTTTCTAAATAATTTGAAGGTGTTGAAGGACTTATCAAATACACAGGAGATGCAAGTATAAGGAATTCATAAAATCATCCTTAATATAACCTTAAACAAAAAATTATATTTTATTGATTTGCCATCACCCATTTCTGAGTTCAAAAAGCAGTCGATATATAATATAAAAGCAATATTAAGAATTAAGCTCTTGTTCCCCCTCGCTGGCGTTTGGAGACTCGCATGTATACTCTCTGAAAGATATAATAAAGTATTAGCCAGAGACTAAGCAATTCGCTTATTCAAAGTATGTTTTTCAAAAATTAGATTGTCTAAAGATTCAAAAATCTCGTTACGCTGTCGAAATCGATACCCAGCTAAGTTTATAAAACAAAAAAATTTAGTGTAAAACTTAAGAAATCACCTTGTCTAGATCCTTGATCGTGTATATCTTTATTTTGTCGTGATTCTTTTGAACGGCGTCTAGGCACACTATGTATCTGATGCTTCCAACCTTTTCGATGCTTTCTAAAAGTTCCCTAGTTAGGACACCATCCATCACGATCGCAAACGCGTTCGAGCTTCTCAACGCATCGATGAGCTTGGAGACCGGAACCTTGTTAAGGATGTTGAGGTTGCCATCTAATAAGATAACCTGTTCCGTCTTGAACACAGCTTCCATAAAGTTCTTCAACCTGCTCAAAACTGGATCTCGAATCATTTTTAGCTCCTTCATCTTCTTTATATCCTCCATACTTCCCTCCAGCTTCTCGTAGTAATGCTTGACTTGGTCGAACGGAACCTTGTTTTTCAGAGCCTTTATTATTTCTTTTCTGGAGAGTTCTTCGACTTCTCTTCCGGTATCTGGTCTAGCAACGAAGTCGATTTCGACCCCGTTAAGGTACAGTTCCTTAATTAAAAGATCTCCTGCGCGATCCCCGTCAAAGAACACTGTTGTTATCTTCTTCTTGGATAGATCCACTATTGTCTTCGGAACATTTAAACCATTTAGAGCTATTACGTTGGTTATTCCGTACTTGAGCAGGTTAAGAACATCCGCTCTCCCCTCGACAATGATAACTTCCTCTGCCTTTGCTACGTCTGGTCCTGCAAACAATTTTTCGGGTCCATAGTAAGTTAGTTCTCGCATCTTATGAGAGTACTCTAAGAAAGTAACAAGTTCCTTCGTATCTGGAAGTTCTTCGTTGACAAGATTATTCAAAAGATCCTTAGCTCTCTCTAAAATGTATTGAACTTTCGCTTTTCTGATGTTTTCGATCTTTTTTATCTTAACTACCGCGTGTGCAGGTCCAACTCGATTGATGGTTTCCAGGGCAGCAGCAATCAGCGAGGTTTCAAACCTATTCAAGCTCGTTGGGATTACGATCTCTCCGAAGGTTCTTTTTCCTTCTCTTTTAACCGTTACTTCGATTCTTCCAATCTTTCCACTTCGCTGAAGTTCCCTGAGATCTAGTTCTTCGCCTAATAACCCTTCTGTCTGCCCGAATATTGCTCCAACAACGTCTGGTTTTTCTACTACACCATCCACATAGTATTCAGCATGAACCATGTATTTGATATACGGAGGAGCGGACTTCGCCATAGATTTCTATAAGCCTAAATTATTAATTTGTTTGCGAGCAAAAAGTAAGCTTTTAAAAGTATTTTCCTGTAAGAATAGGAATGGCTATGGAGTACCTTTACGCAGCGTTACTGCTACACGAAGCAGGTAAAGATGTAAACGCAGATAACATTAAGAAGGTCCTCGAAAGCGCAGGCGTCGAGGTAAACGAGGCTATGCTAAATGCAGTAGTTACTTCTCTCGAGGGTGTCGATTTTGAAAAAATTAAGGAAGAGGCTCTTGCAGCTCCTGTAGCGGCAGTTCCTGCTCAAGCTCCAGCTCAAGAAGCTCCAGCTGAAGAGAAGAAGGAGGAGAAACCGAAGGAAGAAGAAAAGAAGGAAGAACAAGCCCTCGAGGGACTCGGATCTCTGTTCGGGTTCTAACGAAAAGTTTAAATAAACCAAAAAACCATAACTTGAAGTGGAGAGCGCTGGCAGAATAGCTAAGGAAATTTTTTTGACTAGAAGAAGGCTAAACGAAATAAATTCTATCAAGGAAGAACTTTACAAAAGAAAGCAGCTTCTTCGAGACGAAATCATTCAAACACGCGAAGAACTAAAGAAGTTAAGAGAAGAAAGGGAGAATTATACTAAGAAGATAGATTCCTTGATGGATGAGCGCGCGAAGACACTAGAGCAACTAAACAAAATCCGAGAGGAGCTCAAGGCGTTGAGGGAGAAGAAAAGATCTATTCTCAAGAGCAAGAAATTAGATGTTGATATTAATAAGCTAAGAAAGGAACTAGAAACACTTGAATATGTTCTACAAACAGAAATTCTTAGCTATACGCAAGAAAGAAAAATCTGGAATAGAATAAAATACTTGAGAAAGCTTCTTGGAAAGTATGAGGAGCTCGCGGTAGTAATGCAAGATCTTGAGCAAAAGCAAGTGGAATATGGGGCTTACAAGTCTAAGCTTGCCATCATTAGGGAAAATATTCGAAAGAATATTGAACTTAGAAAGCAAGTTAAAGAAAGGATTAAGGAACTCCGAGAGTTACTTACAAAGCTAAGGGAAGAGTATGATCAAGTTAAAGACGAAATCGTAAAGTACAAGCAAGAGTTTAAGGACTTGAATGATAAAATGAAGGAGCTCCTTGAAAAGTACGTTACGATGGTTAAGAAAAAGGAAGAAGCTTTAGAAGTATCCGAAAAGGATATCCAAGAAGTTTTAGAACGCTACCAAAAAGTCCAGGAAAAAATAATGAACGGAGAAACCATCGGAACGGAAGACATCTTGGTTATGCAAAAGTACGAAATTCTCAAGAACAAAGGTCTCATCAAAAGCTAACTTTTGTTACATTTCTTAAATCTCTCAGTTCCGCTCGCGACGACTAAAAACTTTTTAACCTTTCCTTTCCTCCTTTTTAAATGTCTAATGAGGTTTATATCGATGAGGTTTTCGTTGGCTATGTAGACAATCCTAAAGAATTTGCCGAAAAGATAAGAGAATATAGGAGAAAAGGAAGCTTGCCTAGCTTTATAAACGTTTATTACGACGAGGACACAAATACAGTACGGATATTTACCCACAAGGGAAGGATTCAGAGACCCTTGATTGTAGTTAAGAACGGAAAACCTCTTTTAACTGAAAGACATATCGAAAAGCTTAAGAAAGGAGAGCTAAAGTGGTCCGATCTTGAAAAAGAAGGAATAATTGAGTGGTTGGACTCTGGAGAAGAAGAAAACGCCTATGTAGCGCTCTCTCCAGAGAATCTTACAAAAGATCACACACACCTAGAACTATCTCCTCTAGTAATATTCGGAATTCTTACGTCTTTAGTTCCCTGGTCGAATCATAATCAGTCTACGAGGCTCAACCGTGGAATGCGTACGCAAAAGCAATCTCACTCGGTGTACGCTTTAAACTTTTGGACGAGATTTGATTCAGACATTTCTGTCGCATTTTATCCTCAGGAACCTTTAGTTCGAACTTTTTCGCACGATCTCTTTAAACACGAAGACGTGATCGGACAAAATGTGGTCGTAGCCGTGATGTCTCAGGAAGGTTATTCAATGGAAGATGCTATTATCATGAACAAAGCGTCGATTGATAGAGGACTTTACAGATCTATGTACTTTAGACCTTACGAAATAAGCGAACTGCGATATCCAGGTGGTCTTCAAGATGAAATAAAAATCCCCGAACCGGATGTGATGCATTATAAAGGAAAGTATCGATATAGACACCTTGAAGATGATGGAATCATCTATCCAGAGGCTGAAGTCGAGGGTGGTGATGTTCTTGTAGGAAGAGTTTCTCCACCGAGATTCATCGGAATAACTTCAGAAACATTCGCAACTGGTTTAATGAAAAAGGACACATCTTTGACGGTTAGATCCGAGGAAAGGGGTGTCGTGGATACTGTGATAATAACAGAATCTGGAGAGGGTCATAAGCTCATAAGAATACGCGTAAGAGACCTTCGAGTTCCTGAACTCGGGGATAAATTCTCAGTAAGACATGGTCAAAAAGGAGTTATAGGAATGATCGTAGATCCCTCAGATATGCCCTGGACATCTTCCGGAATAGTTCCAGATGTTTTATTTAGTCCTTACGGAATTCCATCAAGAATGACCGCTGGATACATTCTTGAAGTCCTTGCAGGAAAGGTAGGAGCTCTTTCCGGAAGATATATCGATGGAACTCCTTGGCTTGGTGAAAAAGAATTCGACTTGCGTCGAGAACTATTAAGATTGGGTTTCCGGGAGGATGGAACCGAAACAATGTACAATCCCTTAACGGGAGAGGAGTTCAAAGTTAAAATCTTCGTCGGATCTGTGTATTACCTTAGATTAAAGTATATGGCTGCAAACAAGCTTCATGCAAGAGCGAGAGGACCCGTTGCCCTTCTAACAAAGCAACCTACTGAAGGTAAAGCTCGAGAAGGAGGTTTGCGTTATGGAGAGATGGAGAACCAGGTATTAGCTGCTCACGGAGCCTCTCTTCTATTGAGAGAGACCTTTTCGTCTGATGACGCGATTATTTACGTCTGCGATCGTTGCGGGGCGATGGCGATCGAAGATGACATCCGAAATAGAGTTTACTGTCCAATCTGTGAAGAATCTGAGAGAATTTCGAAGATCAAAACTTCTTATGCCTTTAAGCTATTCTTACAGGAGCTAATTTCGCTTGGAGTTTGGCCAAAGATCAAAACGAAGTTCAAGTTTGAAGAATAATGGCTTATAAACCTTTACTCCAAACTTAAACACAAGATGGAAGTTATTTACAAGAAGATCTCCGGAATTCGCTATTCTCTCCTAAATCCAGAGACTATAAGAAAGCTATCGGTAGTAAAGGTCATCACTCCGGAGCTCTACGACGACGACGGAATGCCCGTAAAGGGTGGGTTGATGGATCCGAGAATGGGGGTTGTAGATCCTGGGCTTCGCTGTGAAACTTGTGGAAAGCCTGCTGGAAAATGTCCTGGACACTTTGGACATATAGAGCTCGCTAGACCAATAATACATATAGAGTTTCTTCCCATAATCTACGAACTCCTTCAAGCAGTTTGTCACCAATGTAGCAGGCTAAAGCTTTCTGACGCAGAAATAGACAACGCAATAAAACGAATAGAAAAGCTCAAAAAGGCTGGGAGATGGATGACAGCATACAAATACATTCGAAGAATTGTAATTGCTAAGGCAAAGAAACGAGCAAAGTGTCCTCACTGTAATTACGAAAATCCAAAGGTCGAGTTTAGAAAACCGTTCAAGTTTTATGCTATAGATAAAGAAGGTAATGAAAGAAGGTTATTTCCGGTTGAAATTCGAGCTATATTCGAAAACATTCCCGAAAAAGATGCCTTAGCGCTCGGATTTGATAATGTCAATTCTAGACCGGAATGGATGATTCTTACGGTACTTCCAGTTCCCCCCGTAACCGTAAGACCCTCTATTATTCTAGAAACTGGGGAAAGGGCTGAAGACGATTTAACTCATAAACTCATTGACATTGTAAGAGCTAACCAAAGGCTCCAGGAAGCGGTAGCTACGGGAGCTCCTCAGGTGGTTGTTGAAGATCAATATGATCTATTACAATACCATGTCGCAACGTATTTCAACAATACCATCGCAGGAATTCCAAAAGCTTATCACCGCTCTGGAAAGCCAATCAAGTCGTTAATCGAAAGGATTTCTGGAAAAGAGGGAAGAATTCGTTATAATCTCCTAGGAAAACGTATAAACTTTTCAGCTAGAGCTGTTATTTCTCCAGATACAAAGATAAAGATCAATGAGGTGGGAGTTCCTCTTGAAGTTGCGAAAATACTAACAGTTCCTGAGCGAATAACTGAGTGGAATTTAGAAAAAATGAAAGAATATGTTTTGAATGGACCAGATAAATATCCAGGAGCAACTTATGTTATTTCTCCGGATGGAAAACGTTTCCAAATCACTGAAGAAAACAAAGAGTTACTATCTGAGAGAATACAACCTGGTTGGATTGTTGAAAGACACCTTCTCGATGGGGATATAGTCCTGTTCGGAAGATATCCTTCGCTCCATAGACTTTCGATTCTTGGACACTATGTTAGGGTACTTCCTGGGAGGACATTCAGAATTCATCCAGCTGCTTGTGCTCCTTACAATGCTGATTTCGATGGAGATGAAATGAACATTCACGTTCCCCAAACTGAAGAAGCCAGAGCCGAAGCCAAACTTCTCATTTCTCTTGAAAATCACATTATAACTCCTAGATATGGTTTAGCAATTATTGGTTGCATACAAGATACAGTTACTGGATTGTATCTTCTTACACAGCAAGAGAAAATACCCTTCAACGAGGCAGCTGAGCTTGTTTATCAATCGAATCCTTCTGAAACTGAATTAGATCGCTTGGAAAAATTCATTCATCGAGCTAAGAGGGAAAAAAGAGATTATCTCACAGGAAAAGAAGTATTCTCAGTTTTTCTACCCGAGGATTTGGTCTTCGAAGCAGAAGGTGTTAAGATTGAAAATGGAGAGCTAAAGGAAGGAGTTATTAGTTCTAAGATGATAAAACCTGAAAAAGGATTGCTAATTAGGTACATTTACGATAAGTACGGTCCAGAGTATACTTTGGAGTGGCTTTATAAAATCTTCTTGCTCGGAATCTATTACCAATACTTTACCGGGATCACGGTAGCGCCTTCCGATTGGGATCTTCCCGAGAGTGCGGTTAAAGAAATTAATAAAGTGATGGAAGACGCAGATAAGAAGGTTCACGAGCTAATCGAAGCATACAACAAGGGAACTCTTCCAAGAATCCCAGGTAAGTCTCCCAAAGAAGTTTTCGACAATTTAGTCCAGCAAGAGCTCTCGAAAGCTTTAACCAAAATCGGAGAGATCGTAAAAGACAATGCGCCTTGGTCTGGAACTATGTTAATGGCTACTTCTGGAGCTAGAGGTTCTATAAGAGATTTAGCACAAATTATCTCAGCTCTAGGACAGCAAGCGTTCCGTGGAGGACTAATTGAGTTTGGATTCAAGGGAAGGAACCTTACACTCTTCAAGAAAGGAGATATACATCCGAGAACGAAAGGATGGGTGAGATCTGGTTACAGAAAAGGTCTGGAACCCTACGAAATGTTCTTCCACGCTCTTCCCGGAAGAGACGCGCTTATGGATTTCGCTATCCGTACAGCTAAATCTGGATATCTTTATAGAAGAATTGCGCACGCGATGTACGAGATCTACGTTCACTCGGATGGAACTGTCAGAGACACGACTGGAAGGATCATTCAATTCATTTACGGAGAAGATGGCATGTTTCCACAAAAGACCCACCACGGGGTTTTGGACATCGATGGCATAATCAGAGAAACTCTCAAAAAGATAAATAAAAAGAAATAAGATGGAACTTCCCAAGAAAATTCAACAGGAGCTCGAAGAGAAAACTAAAAAACTTCCAAAAAAAGTTAAGGATCTGGTCCATCAAGAAGTAAAAAAAGCTTATGAAAAAGCGTTAGCTGATGTTGGTGAAGCTGTTGGATTGGTCGCAGCTCAGTCCCTAACAGAACCAGCTACTCAATTAATCCTCAGGTCATTTCATTTCGTCGGACTCTCCGAGCTTCAGATATCCCTTAGCCTTCCCAGGTTCATAGAGATCGCCGATGGGAGAAAGAAAGTAAAAGAGAGATACATGATAATACACTTAAAAGACAAGTATAAAAATGATAAGGAAGTTGCTTACTCCGTAGCTAAGCGAATTCGCGAAATAACTCTTGGAGACACCTTAAAGGAAATCCAAACAAACATAATCGAACAATCTATAAAGTTGGTTTTCGATACATCTTTTTTGGAGGAGTACGATCTTACAGTTGACAAGCTAAAGGATTTGCTAAGCAAGAAGCTCAAGAAAATGAAAGTGGAAGAGGTTGGTGATGATTATATTGTTTTGAAGGCGACAAAGGAAATGTCTCTAAAAACACTCTACCAATACAAGGAAAAGCTCAAGGATCTCTATATTTGTGGAGTAAGGGGTATAAAAGATGTTGTTGTGAAGCAGGAGGAAGGAGAGTATATTATTTTCACGAGCGGATCTAACTTAAAAGAAGTCATGAAAATACCGGAAGTGGATTACACTAAAGTTTATTCCAATGATATCCACGAGGTCGCGAAGGTTCTAGGAATCGAAGCTGCAAGAGAAGTTATTGTCAGAGAAGTCACGAGTATCTATGAGAAGCAAGGTCTTGACATGGATATAAGACATATCCTCCTCTTAGCAGATGTTCTAACTTGGTACGGAGAGTACTTAGGAGTAACTAGATATGGCTTGCAAGCTGAGAAAGGCTCTGCTTTAGCAAGAGCAGCTTTTGAAACCCCAATTAGACATTTTATAATAGCTTCGCTTCTAGGGGAGGATGATGAGCTAAAGACCGCTATAGAAAGCATAATGTCCAACCAGCCAGTTCCTTACGGAACGGGACTCTTCAAGGTCCTCTACAAAGAGAAATAGTTTTTAACTATTATCCCATTTTTTAAAATGGATCCCATTGAGGAGATCAAAATGATTATGCTAAACACTCCAGAAAAGCTAGTGATAGGTTCTAAGCGCACCGTGAAGTATCTTAAGCTCGGCAAGGTACAGAAGGTCTTTCTAGCTAAAAACGCTCCCGAAACGATTAAGGAAGACATAATTTATTATTCCAAGTTAGCCGGGACGGACGTCTCGGAACTTCCAGTAACGAACGAAGAATTGGGGGCTATCCTAAGAAAGCCTTTTAATGTTGCGGTCGTATCATTAATGAAATAATGGGGAACGGACTCTTCGCTGCTCGAAATCTGAGGCTCAAGAGAAAGAAGTTCAGGTGGTCTAAAAAGGAATATAAAAGAAGAGTTCTCCGACTAAAGGAGAAGTACGATCCTCTTGAGGGGGCTCCAATGGCTTCTGGAATAGTTTTAGAAAAAATCGCTGTGGAGAAGAGGCAGCCATATTCTGGAATGATCAAGTGTGTCAGAGTTCAACTTAAGAAGAATGGAACGGTTGTTACTGCGTTCGCTCCTGGAGATGGTGCTATTAAATGCATTGACGAGCACGATGAAGTGCTAATAGCGGGAATAGGAGGAGCTATGGGAGGTTCTATTGGATGTATTCCAGGAGTGCGTTATAAAGTGGTTCTCGTCAACGGACAACCACTCGAGCTAATTAGAACAGGTAAGATCGAAAAGGCTAGAAGATAACATTTTTTACTCTTAAATCGTGGTAAGATATCTTTAATAAAGGCTGGAAGACAATATTATTTTTATGGTATTCCTTGATATCGTATTTTGGACACAGATCGCTTACCTGGTAGCAGCGGTAGTGTTAGGTTTTGTTTTAGGGAGTGCTTTAGGGTATCTAGTAAATAGAGTGCTGGATACAACCGTTGAGCGCTGGCTAGATAAAACGAAAATTGGAAAGGAATTAAGAAAGATAGGGCTAGACTTTTCTGATACCGTAGGGCTATACACTACAGCGTTTATCTTCGTGCTGTTCATTATCTGGGGTGTAACGCAAGTGAACATCCAGCATCCTTGGTGGAAAGCCGTAATTTCAATATGTAACTACACACTAACAGTAGTTCTAGGATTCGCGTTCATCACAGTAGCATTACTCTTCGTGATCTTTCTATCAGATTACTTTGGAAGAATGCTTAGAGGATACAACGAGGATGTAGGAGACTTGTTATCGCTTCTACTCTTAGTAGGATTAATTGCTGTGGTGGTTAAAATCGCTATGAAGGTTATGGGACTACAGTATACGATCATAGATAATGTAATGAATGGGTTCGTAGCGTTTGCAATTGGTTGGGTTATCGCAGATTTCATAGTTTCCAAAATTTCCAAGGAATATGAAGGATTCAAGAGTTTTGCCCCTTACGGAAAATACATAATAGTACTGATCTTCCTGCTCGTGGGATTGAACGCCATATTCGCAAAGTATCTTAGCACTTCCATTATTCAAGTACTGGCTTGGGGAGTAGTGGCTCTCTTCGCAGCAGTCTTGCTACCCTTCGTTGTTAAGGCTATAAGAGAAGTGTATTAATTTTTTCTTTTTTTATTTCCAAAGGTATAAAAAACTTTCTAAATAGTCTTGTATATGGCTAAGGAGAAGGTCCTGCTCGAAAGGATTTCAAGAGTAAAGCTCTTAGGTCGCTGGGATTACGATGTCGAAGTAACAGATCCTTCTTTAAAACCATATATTTGCTTGAAACCCATGCTCGTTCCAAAGACCTGCGGAAGGTATCAAAAAGAAAGAATGGGTAGAAAGGACATTCCAATAGTTGAAAGACTGATTGGAAAGATGATGGTACCTGGTCATCTTGGAAAGAAACACAAATACACTTCTTATCCTGCTTCTGGAGCTTACTACAAAAATCTCTGTATAGTGATCAAAGCTTTTGAGTTAATAGAAAAGAAAACGAAGCAGAACCCTCTTCAGGTTCTTGTTCGAGCAATTGAAAATGCTGCTCCAAGAGAAGAGATCACGACTTTCGAGGCTGGAGGTTCTAGCTATCCCAAAGCTACCGATATATCTCCACTTAGGAGAGTCGATCTCGCTCTTAGATTTATAGTTTGGGGTGCGTATCACAGGTCAAGAAATACTCCGAAGAAAATGTACGAAGCTCTCGCGGAAGAATTGATCAACGCTGCAAACAACGATACGAACTCCTTCGCTATTCAAAAGAAGTTAGAAATCGAAAGAATAGCAGCGTCCTCCAGATAACTTTTATTTTTAACAAAAAACTATTTTCTTTAATGAGGCAGCCAGTTGCCTTAGGATTTTATCCCCCTTCCCCAGAAGCGCTTAGAGAAAAGATTGAGGAATGTTTCCTTCACAGACTTGGACCCGGATACCTTCCTACTGAAAGAAAACACGAGAAACATATAATCTCAGCGATAGTTCCTCACGCTGGATACGATTACTCAGGTCCCTGCGCAGCTTGGGTATACAAAGAATTATATGAAAATTGGAATTTCGATACGGTTATAATCATTGGGACCAATCATACAAAGACTGGATCTAAGATTTCTACACTAGTCTCCGAAGACTGGCTAACACCTTTTGGGGTAGTAAAAACTGATAAGGAGTTTGGAAAGCTTTTGATCCAAAATACAGATGCATTGGACGATCCAACACCCCACATCTATGAACACTCGATCGAAGTTCAACTCCCTTTTCTCCAATACATCTCTCCAAACCTTCAGATTGTTCCGATTCTCTTTAATGGAATTTCTCTTGAAGAAATTCAAGACTTCTCTAAAGCTTTGATTGATATTTCAGAGGATCTTGGTAGAAAAACTTTAGTTCTATGTTCAACAGACTTTACGCATCATGGCTCCGTGTATGGATATACTTTATTCGAAGAGAACCCTATTGAAAATGTAAGAAGTTTAGATCTTGAATACATCCAAAAAATCTTAGATCTAGACTCTAAGGGATTCTTGGAGTTAATTTCAAAATATAACGGAACCGTTTGTGGAAAGGATGTTGTTCTAGCATTCATAGAGTATTCCAAGCTTTGCGGTGCGCATCCGGATTTATTGAGCTATTATAACAGCGGAGAGCTCACGCTAGACCAGAGCATTATCGTAGGTTACGCCTCTCTAATCTCCTTTTCCTTTTCTTAACTTTACCTCAATAACTTCTCCATTTGGATCTACCTCTCTAAATATCTGAGATTGGAACCTATATACTTTTATAGGCAGTTCTAACCAAGCATTCGGTGGTAATCCTGCCTTTAGACACGTGTAACTCAGAAAAGTCGCTTTATCCCAATTTTCTTCAAC
>CAYXSZ010000036.1:0-4017 GCA_964468425.1 Candidatus Woesearchaeota archaeon
GAGCCAAGAATATTTTTTGTCTAAAGTTTGTGTCGGAACATGTCCGAAACCAGTTCCTTCCAAAACCAGACCCTTATATCCCTTATCAACGTAGAAATCAATTATTTCGGGAGAAGATCCGGGAAATACTTTTATTAAAGCAACCTTATCACAAATTTTAGTATCCAGAATTATATCTTCATCTGAACGTTTTCTATAATTGTTGTTTATAACTTCTAGTTTTCCATTTGGATAAATCTTTGCTAGGGGTTTATCATTAACTGATTGAAAAGCGTCTCTCCTTTCAGTATGCATTTTCCTAACCCTTGTCCCTCTATGAGCGTAACAGAACTCATCTGAGATGTAACCGTGCATCACAACTGAAACTTCGGCAATGTCCGAAGTAGCGTAAATACATGAGCAAATAAGATTCATGTATGCATCGGAGCTTCCCCTGTCAGAAGATCTCTGAGCTCCAGTTAAACAAACAGGTTTAGACAAATTTCTAAGCATGAAAGACAGAGCAGCGGAAGTGTAATGCATGGTATCAGTTCCGTGTGGGATTATAACTCCATCCGCTCCAGAAGAAAGCTCCTTATAAACTTCCTCCGCAATTCTTATCCATTCACACGGAGTCATATCTTCCGAAGCTATAGAAAATGGATTTGAAATGTTCCTAATTACAGCAATGTTTTCGAGCTCTGGAACATTGTATAATAGCTCATCAGGATCTAAAAACATGTGAACTCCCCCTGTTCTATAATCTACCCTTGACATTATAGTTCCGCCAGTTACGACTATCGACACATTTTTTAATCCTTCCTTTTTTTCAGGTTTTCTTCTTGGAAACTTCGCTACTTCTACTTTTTCACCTAAGTATTTAATATCTTTAATTTCATCGTTTTTTATTCCAACATTATATCCGCTTTTTAATTTAATAATTGTGATATCGCTTGAAGGAGAAGGAATCAGGAAACCTTCGAGCTCTTCTCCCGAGTTCAAAATCACTCTGACTTTTTCTCCATACTTCATTCATTATGTTGCAACAGAGATTTAAAAACTTTAGTTAAAAAAGAACTCAAGGTTTGGCTTCTCGAACGAGCTCTTTTGATAGTGTATAACTGATAATTACAGAACCCCTCTCACAAACAATCTTATTTTCACTAATATAACACTTATTAGGTGTGGAGTTTTGCAATTCTTTCAAATAACAGCTTTTGAAGTTCAAAACTTTGCCTAGAAATGCAGAGTCCATCATTTTTTCAGAGCAAACAGTGTAAGCATTTAGTTTAACGCTTAAGTTGTTCACCGTATTCAGCAAGTTAGCAAACATCGATAGATACACTATAAGAAAAGCTAATATAGGTCCTGCAAGATATGTGGTGGATTGCATATCTCCTACCATAGGAATAATAGTTATAGAAAAATTTAAATAAATTATGTGTTATTTAAGCTTTAATGCGTGTATTTAAAAAGAAGGTTACGCTCTTTTTAAAGATGTTTCCTTTTACAAAGGAAACCTCTGGGTAATAATCGTGAAAGGAGTTTGAGATCCCTGGTAGAATAAAAAAAGTATGCGTGATCTTCCGCTCCCCTAATAATTTAAATACTATAATAAAGGCTAATTTTGTATGGAGATGGAGAATGTCTCTGAAGAGATCATAGGAATTGAATCGGGCGAAGAGTTCAAGTTGATTCCATCGATTAAAATTGTTGGAGTTGGCGGATCTGGTTGTAACATGGTTGACTGGCTGTACAAAATGAACATTCAAGGAGCTGAGCTAATTGCGATGAACACAGATTACATGCACTTAGCTAAAATGGTTAAGGCTCACAAGAAGGTATTGCTCGGAAAGGATGTTACGAGAGGTCTTGGAGCTGGAGGTAGACCTGAATTGGGTCTTGAAGCTGCAAGAGCTAGCCAATCTCATATTAAACAAGTTATTGAGGGTGCAGACATGCTTTGGATTCTTCTGGGTCTCGGAGGTGGAACTGGAACAGGAGCTGCTCCGATTATTGCTAAGCTCGCGAAAGATGCTGGAATTCCACTTGTAGTCGCTGTAGCTACTCTTCCTTTCACTTCCGAAGGAGTTGTCAGAAGAGAAAAGGCTGAACAAGGTCTTCTTGAGCTAAGGAAGTATGCGGACAACATAATTTTAATTGACAACAACAAAGTTCTACAATACGCTGGGAATCTCCCAATGCAGCAAGCTTTTGGATACGCGAACAACATAATCGGACAAATGATTAAGGGAATTGTTGAAACGATCGCTACTCCTTCTTACATTAACTTAGACTTCGCGGATGTTCGAACTGTTCTCTCAGTTAGTGGAGGAGCTTCAATAGTTGGTATTGGAATGTCCGATTCTGAAAATCGGGCTAAAGAAGCTGCTAAGAGAGCTCTTGAGCTTCCTCTTCTCGAGGTAGAATACGAGAGCGCAGCTGGAGCTTTAATACACATTGAGGGAGGAGAGGATATGACTCTATCTGAGATCGACGAAATTTCTTCGTACATTCAGAAGCACCTTGGAAGAGATGCACTAACAATCCTCGGAGCGAGAATTAACAACGATCTAAAGGGTAAGATAAAGGTAACTGTGGTTATCTCTGGAGTTCAAAGTCCGTACATTCTTAGCAAGTGGAGAGAAGCTAACTACGAACCTGTTACAGTTACATACAAGGAACTTGGCATCGATATGCTCTCTATTTAATTTTTTCGTCAAAGTTTCTAATAAATGGAATATCTAAAGCTCGCCCAGCTTTACAAGAAACTCGAATTTTACTCTGAAAAAACTGCTAAGGTAAATATATTAGTTAGGTTTATTCACGAAATTCCCGATGACATGCTTAAAGAGGTATTTCTCTTGCTTCTTGGAACATTTTTCTACCCTTGGGAGGAAACAAAGTCCGGTTTAGGTGAAAAGCTCGTCGAACGCGCTATTGCGCTCGCAATGGGGGTTAAGAAAGAAACCGTTGAAAAAATGTTTGTTAAATACGGAGATCTCGGTTTGGTCGCGGAAGAGCTCGCAAAAACTCGAAGGCAGAGGTCTCTTTTCAGAAAAACTCTCACCGTAAAAGATGTTTATAACACTTTGAGAAGAATAGGCGAGCTGGAGGGAGAAGGAACAATAGATAAGAGAGTTAAACTTCTTTCAGATCTTCTAGTTCATGCAGAGCCATTAGAAGCTAAATATATTGTTAGAACTGCGTTAGAAGACTTGAGAATTGGAGTCGGAGAAGGAATAATAATAGAAGCTATAGCGGAAGCTTATGGGGTTCCCCCAGACACTGTTGAATTTGCGTACTCGATCCTCCACGACTTTGGGAAAGTAGTTCTTAAAATTCGTAAAGAAGGAAAGCGCTCGCTCGAGGAAGTCGCACCTGAAGTCGGAACTCCAATTAGGGTTATGCTTGCAATCAAAACAGAGAGCGTTTCTGAGGCTTTCGATGTAGTAGGAAGACCCGCAGAAATAGAGTACAAATACGACGGATTCAGAGTTCAGATACATAGAAAGGGAGATAACATTTGGCTTTGGACTAGAAGACTCGAAAATGTTACAAAGCAATTTCCCGACGTAGTCGAGTATGTAAAAGAATGCCTCCCAGACAAAGACTTCATAGTTGAGGGAGAAATCGTTGGATTTGATAGAAAAAACGAAAGATTTCTACCGTTTCAAAAAATCTCGCAAAGAATCAAGCGTAAGTATGATATCGAGAAAATGGCTGAAGAAATTCCTGTAGAAGTCCATCTGTTCGATGTGGTTTACTTTGATGGAAAAGTTTTGTTCAAGACACCATTCAAAGAAAGAAGAGCGCTTCTAGAAAAAATTACTAAAGAAAAAGAAGGAAAAATACTTCTAGCCCGAAGAATAATTACGTCCGACGAAAAAGAAGCTCAAGAGTTCTTTGATTTAGCTATAAAGAAAGGTCTCGAGGGAGTCGTGTTTAAGAACTTAAACGCTCCCTACAGACCTGGAAGAAGAGTGGGGTATATGGTCAAGCTCAAACCAACTAAAGAATCTCTAGATGTAGTTATTG
>CAYXSZ010000037.1:0-5856 GCA_964468425.1 Candidatus Woesearchaeota archaeon
TATTCAGAGAAGAACTAGAAGATTTCTTGTTTGAAACCGATAGAACCGGAGTAATTGTAAAAGCAGATACTCTCGGAACGCTTGAGGCAGTAGTCAGAATTCTGAAAGAAAAAGGGGTTCCAATTGCTAAAGCTGATATAGGAAATATAACTAAGGAAGATGTGATGAAAGCTTTATCTGTACGCGAAAAAGATCCGTCTCTTGGAGTGATAGTTGGCTTCAACGTATCCATTGATAAAACAGTAGAAGATCTCGTCAAATCTTCAAAATTAACCATTATTTTAGACAATGTAATTTATAGATTAATTGAGAAGGTAGAAGAATTCATTGAAAAGATGCGAAGGAAAAAGGAAAGGGCAATTCTTGAAACGCTTACCCCTCCAGTAAAGCTAGTTATACTTCAAGGCTATATATTTAGAAGGGCAAATCCCGCAATAGTTGGTGTGGAAGTCTTGGAAGGAAGGCTAAAGAGTGGTATTTATTTAATGAGAGAAGATGGGAAGATTGTAGGGAAAGTGAAGGCAATTCAATCTGAAGGAAAAAGTATTCAAGAAGCTAAGAAGGGTGAAAAAGTCGCTATTTCGATCGAAGGCGCTATAGTTGGAAGGCACATCGATGAAAATACAGTTTTATACAGCTACCTTGAAGAAAGAGAGTTTAAGTCTTATAAACAATATAAAGATTTTCTCTCCGAAGACGAGAAGGCAGCTCTGAGAGAAATCGCAAAAATCATGAGAAAAAACAATCCAACTTGGGGTCTTTAAACTCTTCTAACGATGTAATGTCTATGATATGCTTTATTAGCGTGAATCAAAAACGCCTTAGCTTTGTATTCAGATTCTACGATCAAGCCCTCCGGTTCAAGCTCAAATAAATTTAAAATATCGTGTTTTATCTTATCCTTGCTTAAAGACACCTCTTCACCTGGAAGGGCTGATATGATTATGTTGTATATCCTGTTGAGTGCAAATTTAACGTAAAACTTTGGCACAAGCTCGAACACGCCAAGTAAGGGTAATCTCCTTTGAGTGTAGAGAAAGGAAAGAACGATGTACTCGTCTTCGTAAGTTTGGGGAATTACGCAGGTATAGAATTGCGTAACTGTAAATTCGTTCTTTGTGAAAATAACCGAAGGCTCTAGCGAATAGTTATACACTGGAATGGCAGAAATTTCCTTATCCCCAACGATAACACCATAAAACCTTTCAGGAAAATCCTTATGCTGGAAAACGTGAAACAATTCTTTCATAAATATATTTTAGTTTTAAAACAATTAAAAATTTGCAACAAGGAATTACTGCTCCTGAGGTTTAGACTGTTTCCATTCGTTGTAAATCTCTTCAAAAGGTTTAGATCCGTACTCTTCAATCACAGTATTCACTTGAACGATTTCCTCAGAAATTGTGTTTCCTCTAACGAGCTTCTTAACGCGCATATGCTTGTTAACTTGCCACCATACTTTCTTTTTAGTTTGTCCTTCCACGAAAGGAACCATAGGGGCTCCTTCAAATCCAGAACCACCAGTAATTCTTAGTTTATACCCCTCTAAACCAATGAGAGAACCATCGATGACTTCTCCAAGCTTCATTCCAATCAAGGAAGTATCCTGAGTCTCGATTTGAATGGCTTTTCCCGTTTTCGGATCAGAGACTACTATTTTGAACATAGATTTTGATTTCGCCATTGTTTCACATTTGCGCGAAAGCTTTAAAACGCTTCGACCCGCTTTAAACAAACGTTTATTAATAATAATGTTTATATTTATTAACATGACCAAGAAAGCAGTATCTCCTCTCATAGCAGCGATTTTGTTAATTGCTTTAACAGTTTCAATTGGAGCTATGATCATTGGTTGGGGCAGACAGTATGTTCAACAACAGACCAAGTGTCTGGGAGCCTCTGCAACAATTAGCTATGTAGAGGTCGATATTAACGGACATAAAATGAGCGTTACTATAGAAAACACAGGTACTCAGCCAATAATTGCTAAAAACATTATATTTTATGTTTATGATGTTAACGGGCAAAAACAGGAAATAACAGCAAACGATACAGCTCAATTTAGTGTGGGTGGTACTAATACACAAGTATTAAGACCCGGTCAAACAGGTACTATTACAGTAGTAGATAATAAAACCTTAAAAAGCTGTGATGACGTTCTTAGCGTAGAACTTGCTGTGCAAGGATGTGGAATCATCTCAAACAGCTACTCTGTTTATAATTGTAAACAATGATGATTAGAAAAGTCTCTACCGGGATTGAGGGGTTGGATCCTTTAATTGGAGGGGGAATCCCAGAAGGTTTTATAGTGCTCGTTTCAGGTACCACTGGATCTGGTAAAACAACTTTTTTGATACATTACATTTACAAAGGTCTTCAGGATGGTGAAAAATGTATATTTTTCACTTTAGAGCAAACTCCTGAAGATATAAAGAAAACAGCTTCGCAATATGGAATGAATTTAGAGAAATTTGAACAAGAAGGTACATTGAAGATAATTTACTTCTCACCAATAGAGATAACTATGCAAGACGATCCAAGAGAGTTTATACTTAAATTAATTTACGAAATAAAGTCGTTCGATCCAAGGAGGATAGCTATAAATTGATTTGCTACGAAATTAATAAGCTTGTATTGTACTGACCTCTGACAAGATCATCGAAATTCTCTCGATAGTTTATAATTTTGTCGAATCTTTACTTGTATTTAACATATTTCCAACAATCAAAACAGATGTAGTAGTATCTGAAGACGTTAGATCTTAAGTTTCCAAGAGTTAACCGTATATAGCGATCTCCTTTTTTAATTAAACCCCCGCAAAGGCAACACCTTCTATTTTTTCTCGATGTTCTGATGGAGACTTCGCGCATCAAGCCTCTCTGTTGATATCGGAGCACGTACATTATATAATTAACTCTCTGTTGAAAATTAAAAACCTTTAGGATTCATCCAAAGTAGTAGATGTTCCTTTTAGGAAGTTGCTCGGATTTTTGTGGGGACTGGATGTTCAGCTGCTTTTCAATTTTCTTCTTAAGTTTCGATCCCTTTTCTAAATAATCTTTATAATCTACTTCTAATTGATATATTTTTTTCAAAGCTTCAAGTAATTTAGAAGCTCCAAAATAACCGTAAAGACTCGCTGTAGGATAGGTCTCGCTCAAAATTAAGTAAGCCGGTATTTTAAAATACTTTGCTAACGCTACGAGCAATCCAGACATCCCAGCCACAGTACCTCTCCTATATAAGTTGAACTCCTCCTTGAATATAGATTTCAACGCATCTATAATTTTTGTGCTGTTAGCCGAAAAGTAAAGTTTTGGTTTTTCAGGCTCGATTTCAACACCGTAGCCCCCTAACGATACTATTTCCTTAACATTTAACTTCTTAACAAACTTTAGAAGTCTATAACTGAGCCTATATCTAGTAAGGGAATCGAAAGGCTGCAAGTTGGGTTGCATTTCTCCGTAAAGCACAACATAATCTTGGTTATTCTCTTCGAAGGTGTAAATAGAGAGTTTCGGAACGCGAAGGATTCCTCTCTTGGTAGAGTACACAACATCAGGATAGCAATCTAACAAGATTGTCGTAGTTTTCTTAGCATTAAATGTCTTAATAAGCTTGTAACCGACGAGCCTCGCAACATTCCCCATACCTCCACCCACACAATAAAGGAATACAGGCTTCTTCACATCCAGATCCCTATAGTGTATGAATTCTATCATTCTTTATAACCATCCTTTTTCCTCTAAAAGTTTTCTCTTCACCCTTCTTCGGTAACTTCCCCAAGGATCTTCTGGAGAAAATTTTGGAGGAATTACCCTTTCAGTTTTTTCGCCACACCTAGGGCAGACTTCCTTGAACGTATATATTTTACAGCTCGGACACCTCCTTATTTCCTTTTCTCTCATTCTTCGTTTATTTCATACTCAATTCCAAGCTTATCACAAAGATTCTCTAGGACTTCCTCCATTTTCTTGAAAGTCCTATCGAGCTCTTTTGGATTGTAACTCTCGAGCTTGAAATAGTAGTTCGGAGCTCCTGCGTATTTTATAGTAACCCCGAGTTTATCGAGCTCTTTAAGTACTGTTTTGATCCGATCTATTCCATCGGGAGCTAGAGTATACATTTCTATATATCCTTTTTTGATGTATTTGGGAACGCGGAAGTGTTCCTTGATGAGTTGGTAAAGTGGGTCAATTATCTTCTTGGGAATTTTATACTTCTTTAAAACATCTTTCCCCTCTATGTAAGCCTCTTCCCAGACCTGGTATAGTAACTTTCCGTTCTTGATGATCTTTTCAACTACATCTTTGTGAAGCTTGTCTAGAGAAATGTTGCTCTTTTCTGAGAGGAGCTTTAATATGTTATACGCCGTCTGCTCTCTCTTGTATTGGTAAAGCTTCAATCTTCTTTGACCTTCAGAAACTCTCTTCAGCGAAAGAGTAGAGATCCTGTTTGCGGGATCTGAGTCAAGAACCAAGCAAACTACTTTTTTCCCAAGATCTACTACTTCCTTGACGCTTTTTATTCGCTTGTGGGAGAGTTCGTCTATGGGAATCACTCCGTAGGCGTTTTCGTATTCGTCCAATTCCACCTTAACCATTATATTTGAAATTTCCTTGACCGTTCCAAGAACCAGATCCCCCTTCGCCGGAAAATCCTTTCTCTTGTACATTTAAACAAAAATAGAGAAAAATTTAAGAGCTATGGACTACAGTAACGGATCCGTAATCTATCTCTCTAAAAACTACATAACTCATGTTGAGAACTATCGATATTATATCTCTTTCCTTAACATCTGTGGGAAGCTCGATTGAAATTAGCTTAGACTCGCCAGAGCTACTTAGCATAATTTTTTTCTTTACATGTTCGCATTTATTTGCACAAATTAGTAGATCTGCTAAAACAGAAACTTCTCCCTTTTCGGGAGAAACTGCTTGAGAAAGGTAACACTTGTTATTTAAAACGTCATAATTGTCTGTGATATAAGTCCAATTTCTAGGAAAGTAGGTTACTTTAAAGTTTAGAGTAAACAAGTCTTTTGTTAAGTCGTATTTGGAAAACACATTAGAGACCGATATATAACCACTCGTTTTTTCATCGATGGAGAATGTGCACTTCGTATCTTTCTTCAAGCAACCCGTTAAAACATATGTTTGGGTATAATCAAAGCATTGATTAACTATTATACGCTCCGTTAAGTCGTGATCGATTTGCTCCTTAAGGTATATTCTCCCCCCATCTGGAAGAGAAGCTGTTTCACTTCCTTTAACATATTTTTTTACGCAGCGAGCTCCCGTTATTTTCCAGTATCCACTACTGAAAGAATTTAGACAAAGTGTTACTGTACCCTCGTATGGTGTCTCTATTCGAAAGTCAAAAGAAAATCCTACAGACCTTGCGTAATCTTCTTCAACATTGTCTCCATAAGGAGTTATCAAAGAGACTGTTACTGTTTTAACGGAAGGGATTGGCGTTTCGGATGTAGAATGTGTATTGAAGTTTAGTAAAGATTGCAAGCATCCGGAAAGAAATAGAAGAGGTATAATTAGAAAAATTGTAATCCGTTTCATTAAAAATTAATCGATTTTAACTAGCTTAGCTGGACCCAATTTCTCAAGTTTACAATAGTGATAGCTTAGCTTCATAGAAACTACTGCAGATTTTCCTACGATCAAGCTGTCGTCAGGTAGACTACACTTACCGGATTTATCACATTGATCTTTCAGACTATCAAGATCTACAAAGCAAGTAATCGTGCTAGTTTGTGATGTATATAGAATTTTATTGCCACTTTTATCTATACTATATCCGCTACATTTGAGGACTCCGGTTCCATCGTTGTCTTGAAAAGAA
>CAYXSZ010000038.1:0-5503 GCA_964468425.1 Candidatus Woesearchaeota archaeon
GGTGAACAAAATATCACCTTTCGGGGCGGTGTAATTGACAAGACAAATAATAACATCTTTATTGGGTGGTACACTCTATTAGACTTCGGAACAAATGGCACCATCGACGAAGTCCGCATCTATAATAGGGCTTTATCTCCAGAAGAGATAAAGAACTTATTTTATCGTATCCATCTAACACTCTACAACCCCTCAACAAAACCAATCCAACTAAACAACGCCCACATCTCCATAGGAGACTGCATACTTCCCTTAATATATAACCGCACTTTCATAACAAGTACAGGTAAATCGATCATCTACCCCAATGAGCAGATAACATTAAAGGTAAGTCTGATTGATCCTAAGGATAATAAATACTGTCACGTAGATCCCGGAAAGCGCTATCAAATTTGTTTGATAGCTCAGGGGAATAAAGTTTGCGGGGAGCTGAGGGTTCCAAGCGTTACATAAAAAATTTAGAAGCTAAGCCAAACTAGTTAGAATATGATGATGGCGATCCAGTCCGAGCTGTGAAGACTCCTTTAAGTGCTGATGATGATGGACGAAAACTCAGATTACATGAAGAGGGACCAAAACTCTGATCTAATTTAATCCTCAACGCCAGGTATATAGATTTTAATATAATTCTCATTCTATAGCGTACATTTTCTCTAGAAGACCCATCGTAAAGTTGGATTGTAGCGTTGTTAGTGTATACTTTAGTTTTTGTTGCATAGCCGAATTTCAATTTGTCAACAATCGTATTCACACTTAGTTCGCACGAGGATGGATAGTATTTACCTAAAACCCATAATATTCTGTCTTCGTACTTTAACGAAATCGCGACCTTCCACTCGTATCCGCTTCGATTAAGAACGTGTAATTCCAAGGAATTTCCTTGCAAGTGATCTAGAATGCTTTCTAGAATACCTACACACCTTCTAGTGTTTTCGAGTTTATAGCAATCTCCGTCCAGAATTCTTTCCAGGCACCTTCTCGCGATGTGCGTTACGTTGACACTAATAGAATTCACGACGAGGTAATCGTTCATAGGTTCTTTCTCTCCTCCTTGCTGGAGCTGCTGCATAATAAGAGTGATTACGCTTGCAAAAGATTTAAGCTTTACTGTCCTCTTTGCTTTTGTATAGTTTCAACTTCTTTATCGGGTATGAGATAGGGTTTTTAACAAGTTTGCAAATTTCGTCCGGCTGGCAAACTCCCATGTCCTTGTAATATCCCTCGTTTGAGCAGTTTGGTGGGAGATACTTCAATCCTTTATTGTATTTATCTTTATGCCAGCTTATTTGATACTCGATGTATCTTTCCCTCAATGGATCTGGGTTATTTTCGTTCCAGTTATTTAATTCTCTTTCAATTTCATCCCATCCCCATCCAAGATTGTACAGGAAATTTATTAAGATGAATACAGCCCTCTTTCGCCCATCCTCCACTCCTTCCAAAATGTTTTTTATGCAAGGAGGAAAATACTCTTTGGGAACTTTTCCTTTAAATTTAGCTTTGGATCTTTTGATATCTTTTTCGATCTCCTGCTCTAAACTCGCCTTGATTTGAGTAGTTTTTATTCTTTCTTGTTCCAAGGAGTTCCTAACACTCCATATGATTGCTTTTCTAAAGAGCTTGGCAACGTTTTTGTCTTCTTCCAAGTTGTCTGGAAGAAATTCGATCCCCTCGTATGTGTAATAGCCCAGATCAGCGACTTCTGGATTGAAGCTTAAAACACTTTCTTTTCGAATTGGAACTGATAACCTCTCTGTTTTCTCATTGATCGAATAGGGCATTCTGATTAAATGTCTAGATGAAATTAGAATGGTGTCTATTTCGATTATGTGAAAAGGCGAGAACTTTTCAGGGAGAATATCTAAGTTGTTTTCTCTGATTAGTTCTTCAATTCCAAAATTTATTTCGATATATCTTCTTAGATCTTTTTCGATTTGAGAGGCTATGTAAGAAGCGACGATCCTTGCAAGCTCTGGAAATAAATTTTTAGTTTCTTCTTCAGCTATTTCTTCTTTTTTAAAGATTTTTACTTTTTTCGGTAAAGTTTCCCATGGAATGAAGATGTGAAATCCCTTACCACCGGAGTATTTAATATAAACGTTTTTAATTTCGTTATTTTCTAGGAACTTGAGGATTAAATAAGCTGTATATTTAGAAATGTCGAAGTTCTTTGAATCCAGGTCGATTACGAAGTCCCATCCAATGCGTAGATCATTCAGCTCTCTTTTTTTTAATTTAGTTGAGAGTTGTAGCGGGTTTATCCAGCGTTCAACGGACATATGAAATGAGATAGCTCCTTTTTTAACTAGTTCGAGGATATCTCCTTCGTTTTCGAGAGTATAAGGTCTCTTTCCGAAGCCTCCATTTTCAAACATGTATCCTACCTCTCGATTGATCGAGATTCGAACCATTTCTTCGAGAATTTCGGGATTTTTTTTGTAAAATGCGAGAAGCTTTGTTTTTAGCATGGAAATATAGTTTGCTAAAAAGTTAAGAAGTGAAGGAGCTAAGCTTTAAATCTTTTGAAGGTATTAATAGAAATCGCGCCGGTCGTCTAGCGGCTAGGATACGGGCCTTCCAAGCCCGTGACCCGGATTCGAATCCCGGCCGGCGCAGTTTTAGAGAATTTTACTACTTTTTTTAGATTAAGAAGCGTTAAAAACTGCGAAGATTATTAACTAAAATAATGGTAGATATCGTTGTTGGGAGAGATATGGATGATTTGGAAAAATTCGGACTTTTTGGGACAATTTTTATTGGAAAGGAATATATTAAAATGGAAAACATTCTTTCTCTTGCGAATAGAGTGTACTTAGATGTTAATAAGCCTCATCTCATTTTGATTTGCGGGAAGCGAGGACAAGGAAAATCGTATACGCTAGCTTCTGTTGCTGAAAGCATTGCAATGCTTCCAAAAGATCTTGCAAACAACGTTTCTATCTTGATTTTTGATACTATGGGTATTTTTTGGACTATGAAGTTTCCCAACTATAGAGACGCCGAACTCCTAGAACGCTGGGGACTTAAACCCCAAGGGCTAAAAAACACACGAGTCCTGGTCCCAGAAGGGCTCGTGGACCTTTATAAGGATATCGATATTCCTCTGGATGACGTTTTTACGTTAAATCCTTCAGATCTTTCTGGATTCGAGTGGAGCTTAGTTTTTAACCTGGATCCGACCTCACCCATAGCCATTTATATTCAAAAACTGGTAAGGAATTTTAAGCAGAGAGAAAGTTTGTTTTCTCTTGAAGAGTTCATTAGATATGTTGAGACTAAAAATCTTGATCCAAAAATCAGGGACGCTATCGTTAATTACTTTGAGAGCGCAATTGATTGGGGGTTGTTCTCCGAAAATGCTCCGAGAATCAAAAGTCTTGCTAGACCGGGATTCGTTAACATTCTAGATGTCTCAATGTACACAGCTCTAACCGGTGGATGGTCTGTAAAGAACTTAGTCATTGGTCTAGTTTCCAAAAAACTTTTCTATGAGAGAATGTTATTTAGAAAGAAGGAAGAGCTGGAGGAAGCTCATCTAGGTTATGAAGTAAGGGAGAGGGAATTTCCCTTGATTTGGATTATGATTGATGAAGCTCACGAGTGTCTTCCTCTAAAGGAAGTTACGCCAGCAACAGAACCCCTGATTCAAATTATTAGAGAAGGACGCCAACCTGGTATAACGTTGGTTTTAGCTACTCAACAACCGGGAAAAATTCATACAGATGTTATAACCCAGTCGGATATAGTGATAGCTCATAGAGTTACAGCTCAGCGAGACTTAAAAGCTCTGAATGAGATCATGAAAAACTTTTCAGCTCAAGATATCGAGGTTTACATGAACGAAAACCTTCCAAAGAGAAAAGGAGCTGCGCTGATTTTGGATGATAAATCTGAAAGAATTTATCCTGTTCAAATGAAGCCAAGAGTCTCTTGGCACGGTGGACAAGATCCTACACTAATTAGGAAGCGAATATGGCTCGAGGAGTTGCGAAGCAGGTAGAGGGCGCTCTCGCCATTGCGATCTACGTGATGTTTTTGCTATTCTTCCTAGCAGCTGTGAAAATAAAAGTAATTGACGTTGTGAACGAAAACCAAAAGTACGAGAACAAGGTTTACCTGGTTGATTACGCGCTTTCAAGAATCGAAGAGCCTTATTATGTTATTACCCTTAGCGCGAGCATTCCAAAAGCTACTAGAAATTATATGTGTAATTTATCAGATCCCGACCTCAAAAGGGATTTCTGCACAAAGTTTCCAATCTACTTTCCTTTGAATTTATCTTCTCTCGTGTCGAATAGCGGGGTCGTAAACGGAACTCCGGATTCTTACTATGATCCAAAGGATGGATTGTTTTTTTACGCAAACTTTTCAACCTTCACCAGTTGCAAGGAGGGAGACAAGGTAATTGTTCAAATATACAATCCTAACTCATATAGATTACAAGATTATCAGGTTTTCATATCCTCTCCAACAATAAAAGAGTGGTTATCGGCGGGAAATCACTTATACATCGTCGACGAAAATGGAAGAACGCATAGCTTTTGCTATCATCACAGCAACTTCGTTTGCAACGCTACTCCGAAGGGTGCATATGGGATTTGGGTTAAATTAAGCATCAATCCATTTTCCTCCCTGAATTTAACAATTGAAAAAGTATCGAACTCAAATGAAGAGGAAGTTGACGGTTCAAGAATCTTTGATTTTTATGACCATTTTACTTACGAGAATGTTAACGATCTTCTAAAAGTGTGGTCTGCGCAATCCTTATCCTGCCAGAGAATATCGGATACGGAGTGGAGATGTAAAAGTATTGGTGTTATAAAGAGAAGGAGAAATTCGATATTATACACAAAATCATCCTACGTAAATAAAGATCAGGGTTATACCATTTATTTTAAGTTGAGAAACAATGCATATTATGATGAAGGATACGGATTAAACGATTACATTGGTGTGGGGGCCTTAAAAGGTAGCATTTTAACTATTTTAGCTAAGGCAAAGTTCTACGATAACAATTTTTTACTCTTTAATGTGAATGTCGATGAAAATAGCAAGATTCTCGTATACGACAAAGATTATAGGTTCCTTGACAACTACTTGAATTTTACGATAGATTATGTAATCGTTAAAAAACAAGCGGATTTGGAACCAGTTGTAACGATCGTCCAGGATGGGGAAGAATGCAAAAGAAACTATGAGGTTGTTGTTGGAAGGCATATCAAGTGGGTTCATCTAGGAAGCTTCCTTGTTTACGATGAAGATAATTTATTACTTAAATACAAAGGATTTTCGAATAGATTCCTAAGATTTTACTTATACCATTGTACGTGGTGGGGTTGTAACTATAACATTTTGAAAGATTCTTTAAGAAATTTCGATTACTTTTCCTCTCTTTTTTTCATAAACAGAAAGAACTCTCCCAATAGCTATGACGGAACAATAAAGAGAAACAACGTATCCATTTACTACGAGGACAGAGACTCCTACACAGAGAGGTATATGC
>CAYXSZ010000039.1:0-4190 GCA_964468425.1 Candidatus Woesearchaeota archaeon
CCACAAGTAATAATATATCTTGAGCAGAATTCCTTGGTCGTACTTAATCTTAAATTTTTTCACCGTTTGGAGAAGCATGTCCAAAAGAATCTCCTCCTTTTCGACATCCATTAAGTATTCCACTTCTTGATAAATCTTATCGATAATTTCTTCTTTAATTTTATTCAAAACCAATCGCTCGTCTTTTTCGAGTATTGGTTCGTTTACATGGTAAACTATCTCCTCGCGAACAAGATCATAGTAAATGTGAGCGTACGCAAAAAGAGGAATTAACGGATATTCTACGCTCAACTTATAGACATCGGGAGGCTTTGCCTCGGGAAGGGTCGGAATCTTCGGAGACTGTTTTACGAGCTTATTAAAGTATTGAAGGAACTCTTTTTTAGCATCAGCGACCATTATTATCTTAAGCTTTATTAAAGGTTAAAAATCAACAGATTAACGATTAGATGGTAGCGAAGCTCATCGCGTGTATATAACAAGCGTTTCGTTGTCGTAAACTATTTTACTGTGAACACTGGGAAGTTTAGATTCTAAAGGATACTCTAGTTTGATTAGGACGTGCGTCGCATTTTTTAATACAGCATCCTCGACCTTCTCGAGCGTGTAAAAGTGCTTTATACGATCGTAGTTATTTATAGTTTGGGTGTATGCGTTTTGAATGTTCAAATATATTCCATACACCGAAGTTATTACAAAAATAAAGATTAAAACGTAAATCGTGTTTTCTAGGATCAAGCTTTGGCACCTCATCTTATTTTTATCGTCTGATTGTCCTTTAGAATTGTTAGCTCGCAGGTTCCAACGCAAGCTAGCTCGCACTCGCTAGTATTTACAACATAAGTAACAAAACCCTCGTAGCAACTCTTGTAAAGGTAATAGCCAATGGAAACTGCTGGGTAGTACGACGCCGTTCTGTTGGAGTAAATGTATTTTGAGGAGTTTATCGTAATGAAATAACCCTGGAAAGTGATGTTTTTCGGACTCGGCGTGCAAGGATAACTTGTTTGTAGTATGGTTACGTTTCCTTCGCAAAAACCTTTTATACCTTCTATTCGAACAATCTGCCTCGCGTACTTAAACGCTTCGAAGTTGTAAATAAAGTTGTCTATTAATTTTACTCGATCTTGGATCTGATTTTCAGTAATAAAATTAGCTACGATGCTCTTGTTTTGATTAAACCAGACTAAAGTGTAACCCAGAACCGAAGTTGCTAAGAGAACGATGAGGATGTACTCTACAATCGACGATTGCGTTTTCATCGATTATAACTTTAAATTGTTGCTTATGTTGCTTAAAGCTGCGATAAGCGTTAAGAGGAACGCGAGTAAATATCCGAAACCTTCGAGATATTTTCCATAAAGGGTCGGGAGACTCAAGATCTCTAAAACCATCTCAAAGAAGAAAGCGGATATAACTATCAATAGAGAAGATATACCTGCGCTATATAGCTTAGCTGATAAGGGGTCTAAGCGCATAAAACCTTTCGCGAACTCCAAAGCGCAAATTATTGTAAGGAGAGCTAAAATCTTCTCGAAAATGGAGAGATCAAATATTCCTGGTGACAGATAAGCTACAACACCAATTAGTAGTAAAAGTAACGGAAAGTAGAACTCTTCCGGCAACCTCATACAATTTATGAATGTTTAAACCCTTTTAAATTTATTCAAAAAAGGAAGAGAGTTTGTTCTCGATCTCTGAGATTTTAACTCTGATTTGCTCCATCGAATCCCTAAATCTTATCGTAACTGTATCGTCTTCTAGAGTCTGATAGTCTATTGTTATGCAGAAAGGAGTTCCTATGCCATCTTGTCTTCTATATCTTTTTCCTATACTTCCAGATCCATCATACACACACCTGAACTTTCCTTTAAGCTTATTGTATACCTCTTTTGCCTTGTTCACTAGCTCTTCTCTGTTTTCGAGGAGAGGGAATACGGCAACTTCGATAGGGGCTAAACTAGGCTTCAACTTGAGAATCTCTCTTGTTTCACCGTTCACTCGATCTTCAGTATAGAATAACCATATTAGCGCTAGTATATTGCGATCTACTCCAAACGATAGTTCGAGTTCTACTGGAAGAACCTTTTTACCATCTGGCTTCGTGATAATGAAGCTTAAATCCTCTGAAAGAACCAAATGGTTGTAAAGATCATATCCAACCAACACGCTTTCGTTGTTACCTAAAATATCTTTTAGAACTTTTTTAACTTTTTTTGATTTAACTTTTTCTACTTGCTCTTTTGTTAGCTCGATAGCTCTGAAGTGAATACCTCCTACCTCGATCCAACCAAGTCCTTCTAGCTTAACTTCAACGTCGAAATGGTATCTATTGTAAAAAGACTTTTCATCTTCATCGAGTTCGTAGAATCTCAAACACCCTTCGGGAATTCCCAGCAATTTCGTGTAAAATTCTTGAACTTTGTACATGAAATATAAATAAAACTTTGGAAGTTTTAGTTCTTTTTCCCATTCTTCAACAGACTTCGCGAATACATCTCCTTTATCTCTATAGCTAACTGGCAGTAAATATAATTTTTTATTTTTAATTTCGTTCCAAGAGAATTGCCTTTCAAATTCATTGAGCCATTGTTCGTAATCGAAGAATATTTGAAGTTCTGCCTGCGTAAACTCCCTTAGCCTTAATAAACCTTGTCTTGGAGATATTTCGTTGCGGAAAGCTCTTCCAACAACCATTAAGCCAAGAGGAAGCTTGTTACGGTGTATTTTTATCTCTATGGGAAAGTTAACGTAAGGTCCCTGGGCGGTTTCGGGTCTCAAGAACATTCGGTTGTCAAGAGCTTCTAAGTAAGAATCTATTAGTTTATTAACTAAGTTTTCAAGCTCTTCTTCACTGTATTTTAGATACGGTCTAGCTTTATTTAGAATGTCTTCATAAGATTTTTCAACATCAACATCCTCATACTTCTCAATTATTTTTTCTATATCTGGCTTTTCTGGTAGATAAAAGCGAGCTACGTTATTAAATACATCGTGTACGAGGATGTACTGTAGATTCTCGTCAAATAGGTAAAAAACTCCATTCTTTTCAATGTAATATAGCTTTTCCGGAAACATTTCTTTAAGAATAGCTATGAACTCTAATCCATCGCTGGTTTCGTAGGTCGGATCCTTACTTATTTTATTAAAAAGTTTGTTTAACTTCTCGTAATGCTCTCTTATCTCGTTTAAATAGAGGAATACATTCCCAGATTCCGGACCGACAAAAATAGGAAACATTAAGTTAAACATCCTGACTTCTGAGAGTTTTGATCCGCAGTCAGGGCAAACTACTTTTCTTTCTTCGAAGATCTTGTTCATTTCTTCAATCGTTAAAGTATCTGCCTTAATTCCTAGTTTCTCTTCAATTAACTTGTCTGCACGGTATCTATGTCCTTTCGAACACTCTGTTATTGGATCGTTGAACTGTTCTAGGTGTTTTGACGCTATAAACACCTTTTCAGGCATGATTTCGCAGGGTTCTATCTCCCAAATATTGTCAAAGAGTCTTCCAAAGTAATTTTTCCAAAGGTTCTCGAATTTTCTCTTTAGAAGAGTTCCTATGCTTCCGTAATCGTAAAAACCAGCTTTTCCCCCGTAAATTTCGCTGGAGGGGTAGAAGAATCCGTATCTTTTTGCAAAGTTCATAACTTTTGACAATTTGTCTTCCATGCAAATTTAGTATAACAAGCGTTTTAAAGCGTTTTCGAAACATCTAAAGATGGAACTCGAGATAATCGCTGTAGGTGGTTACGAAGAAGTGGGAGCTAACATGACTGCTGTTAGAATAGATAACACTACTATCATTCTAGATATAGGACTTCATGTTGATAAGATTGTTTCGTTTGGAGAGCGAGAAAACGTTAATACGCTTTCCGTTCAAAGGTTATACGAGATTGAAGCCATTCCAGACGATAGAGTGCTCGAAGATATTCGAAATACTGTTAGAGCTATTGCAATCTCGCATGGACATTTAGACCACGTTGGAGCCGCACATATCTTAGCTCCGAAGTACGATTGCCCGATATACGTAACGCCCTATACTGCAGAAGTGTTAAATAGCTTAATTAAAGATGCTAAAATTGTAATTCCGAATTCCATTAAGAGATTATCCCCCAACTCCTCTGTAAAGATTGATGACAACATTGAGCTTGAATTCATTCATATAACACATTCTATCCCTCAAGCGG
>CAYXSZ010000040.1:0-4363 GCA_964468425.1 Candidatus Woesearchaeota archaeon
AAATCCGATTTCTTATATATGTGGAATTCGAAAAATATATTTCTGTTCACGCTATCCTTCAATTCGCAGAGTATTTTCAACCAATTTTTCCATAAATCATCTGGAACGACAACTACTATATCCATATCTGAAGATTCTAAATAATCTCCTCGCGCACGAGACCCTGTTAAATACAGCTTTAAATTGTACTTTTTTGCGATTTTCTTTATATTTTCAATGTATTTATCTTTATTCAAATCAAAATCTCTTTTTTACTCCCATAATAACTCAAATTCCAATTCCATATTTGTCAAACAATTTCTTAACGAAATCTAAAGCCTTTTCGAATTCCAATTTTGTATACTCTCTCAACAAATATCTACCACCAAGATAAACGTCTTCCAATAAAGTTATAGCGAATATATTTTCCTCCAAGAATTCATTTTCTTTTAGAAACATTTCATTTTTCAAGAGTTGAGCCTTTAATAAAAGTTGTGCAGCTTGCCCCAAATCTACTAATGCTAGAATCATAATATCCGTCATTAGCGTTATAAGTAGCATTATCTACTAGTCTTTTAGCTCTTTTTATTAACTTTTCATATAAATCCCTTTAATCATTGTTAATTTAAAGTTTTATAAAAAATAAATTTTATGAAAAACGAAATCAAATTTTTCTTAATGACGATAGTAGTATCTGTAATAGTATCCACGACATTTTGTTGTTTAAGGCTTGTCAACTTACATAATAATGTTTCTAATTCTATAGAAAATATTTGCTACACTCAAAAACTCGTAACAGTTCACGGAAACTCCCTTTCTCCCTTGATCAACGATTCTGAAAAAGTTTTGCTCCTGGAAGGATACTATAATTGCAATGATATCAACAGAAATGACATAATTGCCTTTAAGTTAAAAACAAAACCCAAACCTTTTGTGAAAGTCGTTAAGGGATTACCTAATGACACTCTAGAATTCAAAGGAAATTATGCTTATATTAATGGAAAGTTATTAGTGAATTCTGAGGGCAAACCTTACATTTTCTCAGAAAGAGCCAAAAGAATTTTATCTATACCCTTAATTAACAATAAAATCCCAGATAATATGTATCTGGTATTAGGAAACAAAATTAGAGAAGAAGATTCATTTGATTCTAGATATTTTGGATATATATCTAAAGAACAAATAATTGGAAAAGTTGTTAAAATCTCTAAATAAAAATTTTTAAATTTGTAAGCTTTAAAGTTAACAATACTCCAGCGAAACTGCCGGATTCAAAAATTATGAGCGCCCGTAACCCCAACAGCAAGTATTTACTTTTATTTTATCCATACTAGACACAATATTCATATAAAAAATTTAGAAGTTAAAGCTTTATTTTGTTATGCCTCCAATCGCGCTTTATTTTGACTCTCGATGGGTGGACGACCCTTCCAAACTTTTTGAGAACTATCCAGAGAGGAAGAGATTTTCTTTCGCGTAGTTTTACACCGTATCTAATTTTTCGTCCGTAGATTTTAGCTCTAGCCATTCCTTAGAAGGTTAATAAATTTTTTTAAATTTAATCAAATATGGAGGAAAATAAACAGGAACAAGCTATTTTAGAGCAAATAAAGAAGATGGAACTTGCAGTTAAGCCATTTTTAACTGGAGAAGCGTTAGAAAGGCTCAATAATCTCAAGATAGCGCATCAAGATAAGTGGCTGAAAGTCTTGAGCATCCTGTATCAGTTAATTGCGTCAGGTCAAGTTAAAGGGAAAATAACGGACGAGCAGCTTAAGAGAATACTAGCTAGCTTTTCTGAGCGAAGAAAGACTCGCATAAAGTTTATACGACGTTAAGATATCTTAGATTTCAGCTCTTTTATCCTTTTCTCAATTTCTGAAAGAGTGTTAATTGCATCGTATTTAGATGGAAAGATCTTAGAGGAGATTCTCGACTTCGAAACACTTATGAACTCTTCGAGTTCGTTCAAATAATCTATTACCAACTTAACTGGTTTAGAAATTGTTTTTATCTCATTTATGGCGTTGTTTAGTTCTGAGAGAAATTTACAAAGCTTCTCTTCAGTTATAGCGTCTTTCTCTTTGTATTTAAACCCCAGCTCAATTAGTTCTGAGATTTTATAACCCTTTTCTTTAATTTTCTCATAAAGTTCGTAATCTATGCGCGTGAAAATTTCCTTCTTTTTCCTAGACGTTGGGCTCGACATTGTTGATCCTTGGATCTATGTTAAAGCCCTTTTCGACGTTTTTTAACAACACTACTCGAGATGGAGGATGCTCGTCCCAGTATACAAAGTTATCCAGCTTTTCTTCGAGCTTTCTAGCCCATTCCTTGATGTACTCGTGAGATGGCATGTTTTCTGTGGACAAACGATACCTGGAATATCCTAGTAACATAAACGCCTTTACTTCCACGAAGTGCGGATTAAACAGCTCTATTAACTTTTTCCAGGCGTTGAAATGCTTTGGATCATCGTTTAAGCCCTTGATCAAAGTTATTCTAGCTACCCTTCTGACTTTAAGCCTAGAAGCGAGCTCCAACGATCTCAAGAACCTATCCCAGAAGTCCTTTAACAAGGTTCTCGAGATTTTCTTATAGAGCTCAGGTTCTGGAGCTACGAACGAGATGTAGAGCTGAGTTGGATAGGAATTCGTTTTTTGCATCTTTTCAAGCGCATTTGGGACTAATCCGTTCGTTACTACGAAGATAGATCGAACCCAGGGCCAGTTTTCTTTGATATACTTTATGCTCTCGGGAACGAACGGATACAGGAGTGGTTCTCCAGAAAGAGAAAAAGTCACGTGCGAGGGATGTTCAAGGGTTTTCTCCAACTTTTCCTTGTTAGCTTCGGGGTTCCCCTTGTATCCAATGAGTAGATTTCTCCTGAGAGTTCTAAGAGCTTCCAGAGAAGTTTTGGGATCGTCAACCTGATCTTCCGGAAGGGTTTCGAAGAACTCTGCAAATTCCTCGTTAGGTCTCCAGCAATAAATGCATCTATTCGTACACCACATAACGGATTGGGAAATTTGCATGCAACCCCAAGTATCGATCCCGTAAAATCTATGCTTGTAGCAATCTCCTTGGTCTAAAATTGATTTTCGAGTCCAGTGGCAAATTTGAACTGCAGAGTGATTATAAATAGCGTAACCAGCTTTTTCTAACTTTTTTCTCCACACCCCAGGAACGACTAACATTTACTTATTTGCGAGAAATTGTTTTTAAGTATTCAGGACTCGGCAAATTCTTCACCTCTCAGCGTGAGAAGGCCATCATCATCTAGAATTATGAAAAGATCATTTAATAAAGTTTCCTTGAGCGTCGAAGAGTTTAATAACTACATCGCTCGAGCCAAAGCATTTCTCTGCAAGTTCTTTGACCATTTTCTCGTCAAGCTCTGCTCCGGAACACCAACTAAGCTCCAAATCTATGTATCTTTCGTATTTGGAAAAGTACGTGCTTATTGCGATGTGCGATGTTGAGAGAACAGAGAGAACGGTATAGTTCTTGACACCATTCAAATCAGAAGGAAACTCCGCATAGCAAGTGGTAATTATATAACTATTCAGCTTCTCAACCAGTTCGTTTGAGAATTTAAGAATATCTGATATCTCGGGAAACTTATTGTCATTAAGCTTTATAGTAATCAGAGCTCGCCTTATATCTTTAAAACTAATATTAACGTAACCTTTAGCCATCTATCTTATTCAAACAAACGTTTTTATTTGTTAAGGTTGTAGGATCTCTACCGTTTAGTTGTAATTTATAGAAAGATGATCGATTGATCTGAAAACCTTGCGAGGAATGGAGCTAACGGAGGAAAAAACCTTCACTTGTAGTTAAAAAGTTACCCGGAAAGATAAGAGTTAAAAATATAACTTAATTGTTATTCTATATAGCCCCGTCGTCTAGCGGCCTAGGATGTCGGGTTTTGGTCCCGAAGACCGGGGTTCGAATCCCCGCGGGGCTAGTTAAGTTTTTTAACCGAAAAATAATCTGCTAAAAGCTTAATTACTTTAAGTTCGCTCTTCCTTTTGTTGGAGGTGATCCAATAAACTTTATAATCTGTTTCTGACATCTTCTCGGTTTTTTGCTCTCGAGCATTTGGAACAACTTTGACTTCTGATCTTATGACAATTTAGATAAGTTTTTTTGACAATAAACTTCATATGGTTGATGAAAAGTTAGTTCGCTTGCTCTTCGAGGTGGGATACCTTAAAAGACTTGCTAGAAGCGGTTGGACGCTCGTTGGGATCGAAAATCCAGAAAGCGTCGCCGAACACAGTTTTAGAACCGCAGTCATTGCTTATTACATCGCAAAGAAAGAAGGATTGGATCCGTTCAGGGCGTGCACCTATGCAGTCTTTCACGATTTAATAGAAAC
>CAYXSZ010000041.1:0-6160 GCA_964468425.1 Candidatus Woesearchaeota archaeon
AGGCCGACGTCATACCGCTAGACCACGGACCCTATGCATAAAAGTGTTCGCTAAAATTAAAAAAGTTAAAAGAGCACGACCGACTTATAAGAAACGTCTCGACTTTCGAATTGGACGACCAATTGCCTACTACGAATGTCCCTTTTAAGATAGAGTGTTCCCTTATCAGTTTTAATGACGAGAGTATAGTACCTCAGGACGCCCGTACTGTCGTTCTCCGAAATTCTCTGAACATCTAAGATCTTGATGTTATTGAGCCGCAAAACTTCCTCATCTCCTTCTTCGCTGATAATTTTTACAAGAAAATATTCTAACCAATAATCTCTCTCCAAGTATTCTATAGAGATTCTAAAAGAATACCTTTTACAAGTGGGGAAAACAGAGTCATCGTAGGTTCCCTCGCACATCTCGCAAAATTTCTTAAACTGCTTGACAAGCTCCTTCAGCATAAGGACTATAAGCTTAATAACTTTAAAAACAAAATGATATGCAGGCTGCACTTCGCATTGACTTTACTAATTTCCTATATTTTATTCTATGATATTCTCTTCTTTGATAAAATCTCTTCTTTACTTCTCGGAGTAATCGTTGCAAGTTTTTCATCCATTCCCGATTATGATTGGAGAATTTACGCATGGAGCAACCGTCAGCTAATAAAGTTAAAAGGATCTCCGTTGAAGTATGTCCTTTTTCCATACTATTTATTTCTCAAATTAATTAACAAAGTTTTTAAGCACAGAACGACCACGCACTCTCTATTTTTTGTTGGTATCTTTTTCTTGTTTGGATATTTTCTTTTGAAGCTATTTTATTTGATAGGGCTTGCAATTTTTTTACATATCATTGAAGATTGCTTTACAGTCTCTGGAGTACCTATCTTCTATCCACTAAGTAACAAAGCTCTAAAAATACCGGTTATCAATACCAGGAAGCACTTAAGAGAGCAAAAACTCTTGAGCTATGCAGCAATAGGGCTTTTAATATTTTTGCTTGTATCAAGTTGAATGCGAGTTTTCATCGCAATAGATCTTCCAGAAGAATTGAAAAGGAAGATCTCTGAAATCTATTCAGAGGTTAGAGGGGTTAAAGGGAAATTCGTTGAGCCAGAGAACCTTCATATCACTCTCAAATTCCTCGGGGAACAACCCCCTCACGTAGTTAACGATGTAATTAATCTTTTATCAGAGATAAATTTTGAGCCTTTTAAGGTTACGCTGTGCGGTGTTGGTACTTTCAATAACAGGGTCGTCTGGATAGGGATATCAGACGGCTTCGACAGGATTTGCTCTCTTCACCGAGAAATCGACGGCAAATTAAAGATGTTGAAGTTCGAGAAAGATCGAAACTTCCATCCACACGCAACGATTTTAAGGATAAAGCATTTCACGGATAAGTCTTCTTTCGACGAGTTCCTTGAAAAGTACAAGGAAAAGGTCTTTGGAACTTTTTCCGTATACGAGTTTAAGCTCAAAAGGAGTACATTAACACCTCAAGGTCCAATATATACAGACCTAGCTTCGTTTGAGTTGAGGTAAATGGTTTAAAGGTTTTAGAAATTTATTGAAGATGGGAGCTGGAGATCTGTTTCCTGAAGTAAAAGCTAGGAGATTCGAACGCATATTCATTTGCAGACGCTGTGGAATTCGGATCCGCGCAGATCCAATGAAAGTTCGCCTTGGAAAGGTTAAGTGCAGAAAATGTAAAGGAAGAAACCTCAGACCGATAAAAGCTGAGCTAAAGCTGGGTAAGTAATTACGTTGTTAATTTACCTAGCGTCTTTCTTTTTTGTAGTATCTTTTGTATTTTTCATTTTAAAGATTCTTAAATACGATGTTGAATACCAAGTAATCTTTGGAATGCTTAAACTTAGAAGGGGCTTAGAACTTTTTGATAAGTTAGCTAAAAGTAAGTTTTCAAAATACTGGGAGATCTTCTCGTTTTATTCCGGTTTTGTTCTACTAGGGATAGCTTTATTTCTAATTTTTTATGGGATTTTTACTTTTAAGCCAGTTTTGACCCCACTAATTCCTGGAGCAGAGATTCACGGAATTTATTTTCCTATAATACCTACGATAATTGCAATCTTTGTTGCCGCGCTAGTTCATGAAGCGTCTCACGGAGTCATTTTTCGAAGAAACAAAGTTTCTTTAAAAAGCTGGGGTTTCTTCTTTTTAGGTCCATTTTTAGGAGCTTTTGTAGAGCCTGATGAAGAGGAAGCTAAGAGAATTGAGTATAAAAAGCAAATAGCTGCTTACAACGCTGGATCTGCTGCCAACGTCGTTGTAGCCGCGCTAGCTTTTGTAATTCTTTTAGCCCTTACCCCTGCGTATTCGATGACAATTCAATTTACTAACGTTTCTATTGTAGGAATTATAAATAATTCCTCAGCGTACTACGCAGGAGTTCCTAAAAACGCGACTCTTCTAAAGATAGATAACCAAACAGTTCGTAGCCTCTTAGATGTTAGAAAAGTCCTTGAGAATAAAAGACCCGGAGAAAACGTAACTTTAGTTACCTCAAAGGGAGTTTATGAGTTAAAACTAGGGGAGCGCAACGGAAAGCCGTTTATAGGCATTTTAATGAAGCAAAACTTTAAGGTACTTCACCCAACCCTGCACGCAATTTTTGATTGGTTAATAAGCATTTTCAACTGGATCTTCGCGATAAACTTAGGAATCGGGATTGCAAACATGCTGCCAATTTATCCGCTAGATGGTGGAAAGACTGTTCATGCCTTATTGGAAGTGCGGAGATCTGATGCGAGGAAGTATACGAAAATAATTAGTATAATCGTTCTAGCCCTCGTGGTCTTCAACGTGCTTTTAAACTTCGCATGAAAGAGTACAGAGACCTTCTGCGAAAGGGTTTTGTTTTAACCAAGAATCATTGTCCTAAGTGCAAGAAAATTTTGCTTCGCGATCCGATAACGAACCTTGAATTTTGTCCCATTTGTGGATACAAGGAAAGCGAAAAAGAGATTTTAGAAAAAACAAAGCTTACCATACTGAGGTCCTTGAAAGAAGAAAAAGATATTGAAAAAATATACAAAGCTCTTAGGAGCCTTTACCTTATAGAAAAGCTGCTAAAGTCCTCGCGCTAGCTTTCTCTCAAGGATACGCTCACTAATCTTGTTTAAGGTGTTTTGCAAGTTATCAACCCTCCTCCTCAATTCATATTCTCTAAATTCTATGTAGAGCATTTTTAGATAGATATCTTCAATCGTTTTCTTAGCTTTGAACACGAAATCGATATTATCTTTTATCAATTCCTCAACTATTTTCCTAAAGAGTTCTCCACAAAAATCGATTAGTCCATTTACGTAAGAAATCTCATCAATTCCCAAATCTTCGTGTGTTGGTATTCTATCATTTTTGAGATATTCGTAAAGAATCGCAGCCTCTGCGTATTCCTGAAGCGCGATTCTAATGTTATAGTGAAATTGAGGGTATTTACTTACAACTTCCTTTAGCTCCTGAACCAATTCTTTCATCTCACTAAGGGTTTTCTCAGCACTTTCGAAGTCGTCTCGGATTAGTGAATAAACTGCACTCTTTGATAATCTGGTAACTCGTATGGATTTCCTGACTAGATCATCTTTCGTCTCGTCGAGCTTGTGAATACTTTCTTTAAGCTTTTCAAAGTAGCCCTCCATAAGCTTTTAATTAAACTAGAAATAAATGCTTTACGAACATGGTAGCGTAAACTCCTCGAGACAACTTGAATTTTAGAGTGATAACATCCCTTTCCAAATCATATTCTAAGTCTTTAGGAACCTCTATTACCTTTCTTTGGTGCCCCTCTGAAGACAGATACGGAACTTCTACGAAGAAGAAGTCATCGAGCTTTATACCCTCCTCGCTTAGAATTTCTTCTAAGATTGTTTTAACTTGAGGATTTAAGTTTTCTAGCTCAGTATCATAACCCACTATTGGAATTTCGACATCTTTGAGCTTTTTTATACACTCTCTCTCTGAGGGAACGCTAAGACTTCCGAAAGCCAATTTAAGCGCCTTTGTATTCCGACACTCATTTTCAACAAATCTAGAAACTGTTAGATTCCAAATGTATGATTGATAAGCATGGACAAACATCTTGAGCAAGCGCTTGTGAAGCTTCTTTAGCGCTCCTAAGAAATCATTAGGATTATTAACCAAGTGGTTCAAAACTGCCAGTTCCACATCCAACCACTTGGGAAACATGGAGATAGATTCTCTCCATTTGCCCCAGCTGTACTTTAACCACACTCTAGCGTTGGTTGCTTTGGAATTCTCTTTATCTGAATCGAAAGTTAAGAGTATCTTGCAAGCCCCTTCCCAGTTTCGCCTAACAAGTTCTTTTCCAATTAAATGATTATTACACCTTATATCCCCAAATCTCTGCTCATCGAAATAGTTAACAAAGCCATCTTTATAAAGTTCAATGTTTTTAACAAAGGAATCTAACTCCTTTCGAGACACTTCTCTAATTTTAATTTCGAAATAGTTGTAGGCGATATCAGATATTCTAACAGGCTCCGCAAACGATCCAACATACATTAGTTTGACGTTTCCGAAGTCATAATACTCTTTGAAGTTTTTTAATCCTTTTATTGAAATGTACTGCTCGGTAACAGCTTTTTTGTCTTTTTCTCCAGCGAAGCTAATTCTCTTCTTAGAGATCTTAAGCTTTTTAGAAACTATTTTTATTGCTCTCAACGTAGTTAAGTTTCTTTTTCGCATTAAAAAGTACTGGAATGTCTCGCCGGATTCTTTTTTAGATAAGTCGATGATCTCTCTAACGTAGAAGTCTTCGGGTTGCTCTTTGAGTTTCATTAATTTTCTATAGATAAGTGCTTTTTATTTAAGTCTTTCATTCTTTCTAAGACGCTCTCTCAATCACTTTTGGAGAAATTGCAGTTTTTCAGAAATTCAGTGGTTTTTGGATGCTTATCAAAAGTCTCAAATTGAAAACTTATAAATCAAAAATTCTCTTTGATTTTTACTAACCAAGCCAAGTTTGTTCCTATAATTTATCTAGACAGTGTATTCTAAATACACATTCGACAAATTCAGAGCTCAGTTTCCATTTCTATCTTATTACAAATTATATTTCGGATTTTTGACTTTAACTTACTTTAATTTACTTTTTTGGTTTAAACTCCCATTCCCACATTCTTTGAGCTAACTTTCCGTCGTACATGAACTTTTCAATATTTACTTTCTCAACTCGTTTGTTTAATTCTTCTAAGAACTCCCAAATCTTCTTGGCAGTGTATTCTTTTAGCTCGCCAGTTAAGAGTTCTCCAGACCTGTATTTCTCTTCTAATTCTTTTAGCTTTTTGTCATCCTCCTCGAAAAGAACTCTCAACCAGAAGAAACAGACATCTATATCGGGATTTCCTCCGTATTTTCTGTGTTCTTCAAGAGAGGGTCTTCCACCTGAAAATGCGTATCTAAATATCTTCGATCTGATCATTTCATAATCGTCCGTCAAATAAATTGCGGAAGTCGGATCTGACGAAGACATTTTTGTGTACGGACCTTTTAATCCCCAAATGAACTTAGACAAAATCGTTGAACACTTCTTGTAACCGTATTTTTCTGCCAAGTCTCTTTGGAGCCTGAAATATGGATCTTGGTCTATTCCACAAGGAATTACACACCTTCCTTCTTCAAAGAACGTGGGAGCGATCTGAAGGGATGGATAGAATACCAAGCCAATTGTGGTTTCTCCAGAGAAGCCAAATACCGCTTTAGCCGTGCTTAAATTTATGTCCCTTGCTATGTAAATGGCTGCGGTGTAAAGGTGTTTAATGTATTCGGAATCTACAAAGATGAATGTTCTATCGGGATCAAAACCAAGCGAAGCTATTATTTTCGCTTCCTTGTAAGCTCTTTCTCTAGTCTCCTCGTAGTTGTTCGTTTTCTTAGCCCAAAATTTTTCCTCGTCTGGAAGTTCTATATAAACGTTAACCTCGAACTTTTCCTGTAACCATTTTGTGAAGATGAATGGGATTAAATGACCTATGTGCATCTCTCCAGAAGGGGCCCTTCCCGTATATAAAAAGAATTTTTCTCCTCGTTCGTATTCTAGTAATGCTTTATCGAACTCCCGATGAGCGTAGTAGAACTTTCTTTTGAGAAGCGGATGGAGATCTCCTGTGAACTTCTCAATTTTATCC
>CAYXSZ010000042.1:0-3625 GCA_964468425.1 Candidatus Woesearchaeota archaeon
ATTTTTAATCAATGTAAAAAATACTTATTTTTATTTACCTCCAAGTTAGCTTTTGTACTTTTAAAACAAAGTTTTTTGACTCGTATTTTAGTTTTTATGGATGAAAACAGCGATACACGATATTAAGCGAGAAAAACCGGAAAGTGAGAAACTAAACTAAAAAATATTTTGAACGCAGAATGAGTAATTCCGAAGAGCCTTCTTGTAAATACATAGAAAGTCGCGAGTTGATACAAAATTCATTTACATTCGTAGGGGAACATTTACAACCAAACTACCAAATCTCGGTAGAAATATGAGGAATTGGGTTAAAAACGACGAAGATCAGCATATAAATCAATAATTTTTGACTTTTCTGACTAAAAAATTCCTTAAGAGCGTTGATCGAGCTGTTCGCACGATACATAGAGTAAACCTCAATGTTTTTAAAGGCTAGATAAAGTATGAGTACATGCGGTTGTCTAAGATTGTTAGATGTTGTGTATTTTGCATAATACTTGCTTTGCTTTTTGTTAATAACGCGTTCGCGGATGGAGGGATTGTCACGGTTGCCGATGTAAACATAAGCGAGGCGAAATTAAGCTCGCAGAAAGCGATTATCTTTTGGGACGGTCTAAACGAAACTTTAGTTTTATCAACTAGTTTCATTTCTAGTTCTCCAGAAGTGGCTTGGGTAATCCCAATTCCATCAAAAACCAAACCAGAAATAACATTGTTCAACGAAAGCATCTTCAAAGACGTTGCGCATCTTCTTTTAGATATAAAGGTAGAAATAAGACACTTATCAACAAGTCACCACTATAGCGAACCGGCAACAAGCTTAATAGCTGGAACCTTTATACTGTTTTCCGTTATTTCTCTCATAGTAGCTTTTGCCTCGTTTGTAGCATTCCTGATATTTTATTTCGTGAAAAAGCAAAAGAAAACAAATGTACTGAAGCTTTCAGGAATATCTTTCTTACTATCCGTTGCTTCCTTCGCTGTCGGAATTTTGCTAATGATGTTATATCCACCTTTCGCCGCCACAGAGGCGCAAGCAACAAGTGTTAGCAATGTAAAAGTAGAACCAGTCAAGCTGTTGGAGGAAAAATACATAGGAAATTATCATGCGCTAATTCTAAAAGCTACGAACGCTAGTTATATGATCAATTGGCTAAGGGAAAGGGGATTCAATGTCTCAACGAAGTTGGAAAAAGTATTACAAGAATATTGCGAAGAGAAAAACTTCTACTTCATTGTAGCCAAGATAAATTCCAGTAAAGGAGCTATATCTCCACTTGGAATAAAGTTCCAGCCAGAAAAGCCGTTTTACCCGATGAAAATGTCAAGCATAAACGAGGGAAACGTTACAATCGACCTCTTCCTATTTTCGAATGTGACGATGAGTGATCAAGCAGGATACTTCAAGGTAAAAGACTTAAGGATTGTAAACAGCATGCTAACACTTTTGAGAGGAGGAGAAATCTATCCGGTAGATGCTCTTGGCGGAGGTTTTGTAGAACCGGTAAACTTGAGCTACAAGCAGCTGTACGGCAATTATAAGTATGTAGAATGGTTGCAATATTCTGGAAATCTTTCTAACTTGAAAAACGACTCGTTCTTTGGAATCGATCCTAGAATTTGCAAAAGGTTGCACTTTGAAGTATATGAAAACGAGTTCTTCGTTCCCAGCGTAGAAGAACCTATTCATATAAGACCCTATCCTGAGGAGTGTTTAAGGGAAGTGGCTATCGCAACCAGGAACCCTGAAATTTGCGAGGAAATAGAACCTTACAGCATTTACGATGCAGAGAAGTGTTTGCTCGAGCTTGCAAAGATTCTAAAAAACGAAACTATTTGCAATAGAATTGTGAATTGGATAGGAATTAGAAAAGAGTGTTTTAACTACTTTAATACGAGTTAGCAAGTTTAAAAATTCCTATAGGATTGTTAGATAAAAGCCCGGGGCGGGATTCGAACCCGCGACCTGCGGATTACGAATCCGCCGCTCTAGCCACTGAGCTACCCGGGCAGTATTTTTTATAAATTTAGCTTTTCCTCTTAAGGTTTTCGATGAGTTTTTGAAAGTATTCCACGAGAGGATAGAGCTCCGGGACGTATTTTGAGTTGCCCCACCTTTCGAAGAAGACTATTTCGTCTAGTGCTCTTCTAGAGCTTTTTGGGGACTCATCAGGGTATCCTAAAGCTATTATTGCGTGAACTTCTATGTAATCTGGGATTTCTAAAGCGCTTTTGACTTCGCTCTCGTTGAACGCTCCAACCCAGCAGGTTCCCAGACCCTTTGCAGTCGCGGCGAGCAAAAGATTCTCTATCGCAGCTGCGACGTTTTGAATGGAATAAAGTCTTCTACCTCTTTCTCCATAGATGTATTCAACTTTCCTAGGATCTGAGCAAACAACGATTAGCACTGGAGCTTCGGCTACGAACTTTTGTCCTAAAGCAGCTTTACATAGCTTTAGTTTCTTTTCGGGATCCTTGACTACAATAAAATACCAGTTTTGAAGATTGCCGGAGGAAGGAGCCCAGCGAGCGGCTTCAAGAATCTCCATAATTGTTTCGTATGAAACATCATCTGGCTTAAACTTCCGAACGCTCCTTCTAGACAAAATAGCTTCAAACACATCCATCTTAATTTGTTTTCCTTAGGTGTCTTAGATCTATCAGCCATCCAGCCAGAATTACTGTACTCAAAGCTATTATAAACATTAGATCGCTGGTAGACAAAAGAGGAGCTAAAATTGCTGCAAAGAGGACTCCAAGAAGGTAAAGAATCTCGTTACAGAAGTATAGGAGCAAAGGTGCTAAGAGTATCAAAGTGGCTGGGGGTTGCGTTACGGAGAGTGCCACATTTAACACTATAAGGAGGTAAGCTATTGTTTTTCTAAAGTTTTTAACCTCGTCTTCAAAAAACTTTTTAGTGTAATTTGATACTAAGAAAGCTCCTACAAGTAGAGCGCTATCGATCACCACTTTAATCTATTCTTCCTTTATCTAGAATGCTTAGTAGCTCGGATAAGTCTATTTCGCCTAAGCCAACTGCAGAATCTGCGGCTCCGTAGGAAATTATTATCTTATCGTCAATTAGCTCAGCTCCGCAGGGAAATACTACGAAGGGTCTGTCTCCGTATCGTTCATAATTTTCTCTGGGCTCCATTATATAAAAGGGGGTTGTCGCAGTTACTTCTAAGTTCTTGTTCATCTCGATAGCAAACACCTTATAAGCTTTTGTTTCTGACTCTACGCTGTGTAGGAATAATATAAACGATTTACCAATATCTATTGGAGGAGTTCCCCACCCAATTTTATCTTCGAACTTTTCTGCCTTCAAAACAACCTTTGTATTGTTAACCGAGACTTCCTTTAGCTCACTGGGTAGCGTGGAGCTCTCGAGGTCGCTGAGAACCAAGTAAAATTGTTCGTTTTTCAAATGCAACCTGTGAAACAACTTTATGCTTTCTCCATTTTTCAAGAGAAACGCGTCTTTGTCGCTAATTACGAACGATCGAAGATCCTCGGGAAGTCTACTCACAAGTATCTTCTTCCACCTACCGTTGGATTCGAATGCTGTAATTGGAAGAGCCCTTTCCGTTCTCTTGGAGAGATCGAAATAGTTCACAGTCCGCCC
>CAYXSZ010000043.1:0-9134 GCA_964468425.1 Candidatus Woesearchaeota archaeon
AGAGAGCTAGATAGTTATCTAAAGGAGAGGGCTTTAAATTACTTTAAAGAAAAAATAGTTAGGGTTTATGAACTTAAAGAGCTTGAGAAAGCCATTAAGGAGCAAAAATGCGTTAAGGCTCCATTTTGTATGAACGAAGAATGCGCGAGGAAGCTTAAGGAAAAGTATTCTGTAGAAGTTCGAGGAACCGATTATCCTGAGTCAGAAAGAACTAATAGGGAAAAATGCGTTGTTTGTGGAGAAAAGGCGCGCTTTTGGGTGTATATTGGAAAAAGCTACTGAGAAAATTCTAGAATCAGGCTGTTGGAATATGTGAGGTGCTTTTTATTCCAAACGGTTATTTCTACCTCGACGGGATCTATCTGAAGCTCTCCTACGACTTCAGTATCGTACTTAACTGTATAAACTAGTAACCTCTCCTCTCCAGGCAAAATCTCATCAATAAGCCACTTTATGACTGTTTTGTCTCCTTTTTCGTAGAAACCAACCGGCTCGACGAATTCAAACTTAACTGGTTTGAAAATAGACAGAATAGTGTCTCTAACCACCACATCTCTCAGTTTGTAAGCGCTCTTATTTTTGATAGAAATTAGCATTTTGATTTCTCTTTTATCTCTATCGATCGATAATACTTCTTTAGTTATCTCAAGCTTTGGAGTGTAATAGCTTACCACGAAGTAAGCAACTGCTAATACGAAAATTAAAATCAGCAAAAAGATACTAAGCAAGTTTGGTTCTTTATGAATCACGAATTTCTCATTTGGAAGTAAAACCAAATTCCAAACGAAGTAAACGCGATTTCCTTCTCGTAATTCGTAATCTGGAGCCGGTCTGTAAATGTAAAAGAACTTATCCGCAGGACTGATCTCAACTTTTAGCGTAAATGTATTTACGAAGTCGTTATTGTTCTTCACAATTATGTTATTGTCTTTTGAAAACACACTGACATTAGATTTACGCGCAACTGATATGTAAACTTCCTTAGTTTTATTGTCTACTGTTACAAATATAGGATATTTTCCCGGGAGTATCGCAGTTGAAACTTTAATAGGTATTCCTAAGAAGTACTTTTTACTTTCAACTGTAAAGCAGGTCGATACTTTCTTTTCAAGCGCTGATGAGTTTATTTTTACACAGATTGGCGTAGGCTTCGGATAAAAGCTATCTATCGTGATATAAATAGTATCCTCGCTTCCGATTTCGGTTTCATTCTTTAGCAAAAACGCATTAAAGGTTAGACCAGTTTGAGCATGAACCTTTTCGAGCTGAACTTCGTTAATTACAACTGGAGAGAAATATAGAGTGTAGCTAGTTTTGTTCTTACCCTTTTCAAAGATTATTGAAAGTATTGGAAGCTCTGCGGTAGGTTTGTATGGTCTAAGTTTAATCACGCTTGTTATCGTTTGATGAGGATCTATCGAAAACAAACCCTGTGGGTATATGAACTGCCAACCAAGAGAAATTGGCTGGAAATAATAATAGTACGAATCATTTGTAGGATTTATTAATGAAACTCTATAAATTGCGTAGTCACTGGCATTATTAAAGTAAACAGTGTCTTTAACCGCTAAAGGTACCGAAACATAAGGAACTGAATAGGCAAACACAGAGGGGAACAAAAGTGCAAAAAGCGCGAGCAATCGCTTAACCATTTAGTTTACCTATGTATTTAACCTTTTTTAAACTTTCTCAAACCTGAGATCTTCCACTTTTCCAAGTTTATTAATAGACAATTTAAAGTAATTAGCTGTTATAACTCGATTTTTATCAAAGTTTAGGCTAGATAATGTGTTTTCTATAGAGGTTTTGTCTCCTTCGAGCTCTACGAACTTACCGAGCTTTGGAACTTCATCTAGCATAACTTTTAGGTTATCTTTCTCCCAAACCTCTCTAATTTTTTCATAAATCCAAAAAGGTTTATACCCTAGATCTTCAAAAATTTTTAAAATAACTTTTCCATCGCTAATAGACGTTTCGTATTCATAAGAAACTTTATGTTCTGTTTCACTCTTTTTTGGAATCTTGTATGTAAGGATCCATGCTTCCTTTCGAGTTTCAAGATCTTTTTCATATCTAACACGAAGCAATCTCCCTAAGGTTAAAAGTTTTTTGTTTTCGCTATCCAGGACGTAGTTTCGCTCAAATACCTTACGAACTCTCCGAAATCCCAAGCTCTTTAAACTTTTACGGATGGGCTCAAAATTCGAAACCTCGATTTTTACCTCGCGCTCGACCTTCATTTTTACAAAAGTCTCAAATACTTAAAAATGGACAGCGTATAGAAAACCGCTTCTTCTGTTCTTAAAGTTTTGAGGTTTTGATCTGGTGACACATTTATTACTTCGTCAAAAAACGATTTCCAGCTTTTTCCAATGATCTCTTGAAGTCCTCGAGCAAAAGAACCGAAAACTATTACTATTCTCCCAGTTTTTCTTAGTTTAACCTTTCTAACATCTCTCCCTAGGCGAGATGTTCCTATTATCGTAGCGCCCTCTTTTTTTAGTCTTTTTAGGAGGTTTTCCAAGGGTCTGTTGTAGTAGAAAGTTTCGTATCCAAAATACTCTTCAGTTTCCCAGGGAAGTACGAAATCATTTAGAGATTTATCATAAATGACAATTTTACTTCTTATATTCTTGTTAGAAAATACCGTAAATACTTTTCTACCATCTGAAACAAAATACTTTTTGTTTTTTCTTTTGATGACATAAACGTACTCGTATCTATCTCTTAACTCGTGATATTTTGCAGTAATTGGAAGAGCAGCCCCAATTTGGGAAAATTCTTTTTTCTTGGGAAATGCGAGCTTTCTGAGATATGGAGGGGCGTTCAAGTATTTGAGAACCTTAACTATGAATCTTCCGAGCCCGTGGGAGTCGAACTTAGGGTCTGGATCGTAATATACTCCTATCTCATTTATTCCAAAGTTAACGCAAGCTCTCGCTAGCTGAGATATTAAAAAAATGCGAATTTTTGCGTCTCTTTTTTCCCCCGTGAATGTAGAAGGAATTAAGAGGGTTCGACGCTCCACTTTAAAAGTTAGCTGCATAAGCAAATAAATGTTGCTCTGGTATGTTTTATCGATTTTACCTTTCTACGAGTCTAGATATGTCGTTCCATTAATTGTTGTGCAAGGTGGAGGAATAATTGATGTAGTTTTGGTCTCTCTACTAAATTCCTTTGTTTTCTTTCTTGTTCTATTATTTTTAGATTACTTTCACAAATTTTTCATTCGTTTTGATTGGTATCGAAAAGCTTTCGATTTCTTTGAATGTCGAATAATGAAAAATAAAAAATACATAGATCGATACGGATATATAGGTTTAACTTTGTTTGTCTTTCTTCCTATACCAGTTACCGGTGTATATTCAGCTAGTATTCTTTCGTGGATTTTGAAGTTAGATCGAAATAAAAGTTACTTGTCGATTTTGCTTGGAGTACTGGCAATAAACACTTTACTATATTTAAGTCTCAAAGGATTCATAATCCTTATGGTTCAACGGTGAAATACAGTCTTCTTCTGTGTTTTCCCCTGTTGTCTATTTGTAATATTTTTATTTTTCCAATTTCTCTTGTGTTCTTGACGTGAGGACCGCCATCAGCTTGAATATCTACTCCCGGGATCTCTACTATTCGTAGTTTATCTACGGAGGGAGGTAGTCTTGTTGCGAGCTTAACAATACCAGGAATGTTCAAAGCTTCTTCCCTAGATAAGTAATAAATCTTTACTTCTATTTCTTTTTCAACAATTTTGTTTGCCTCTGCTACAGCTTCTTCGATAATTTCTTTCCAGTTGCTAACCGCCAAATCAAAGTCTTTTTTAGCGTATTCTGGGGTAATGTGTCCTCCGGTGATTTTCACCCCAAACCTTTCGAATAAAATGGCTTCTACGATGTGTGCAGCTGTGTGGAGCCTCATCATTCTGTACCTCCGTTCCCAGTCAATGATTCCCTTTATTTTTTCTCCTTCGTTAATAATATCTGGATTTTCTAGGATGTGCACTACTTCCTTAAGATCTTTATCCTTTATAACCTCCAGAACGCGGGTTTCTTTGTTATCGACGATGATTTTTCCCGTGTCGCTATCTAGCCCATCCGCTAGTGGATGGAAAGCCGTTTGGTCGAGAACAACTTTGTTTCCTTCTTTGTAGAGTACGACAGCTTCAAATTCTTTTAGATAACTATCTTCCTGGTAGAGAAGCCTAGTTCTCATTTAACCTATATTCGCTTAACAATTTTTTGCTTTATCCTTTCCCAAGGTCGGTTGCAGATTAATTTTCCATCGACTCTTATCCAGTAATCGTTAAAGTAAAAAAGAAAGGTGCAAAACTTCTTGGGAACCACTTTCTTCCCACTTTCAGTTTCAAGTACGAACGTGTTTTTTGTTTCGTCAACGATCTTTCCAAAAATACCCTTTAGCTTCTCATTTTTAGATTCTATGACCTCTACTTCCAGTCCGATGAACTCGTACTTAACGAAGTCTCTAATCCTTTGAAACCTCAATGTTTTCTTCCCTGAATCCAATCTCCACTAAAACGCGCTTTATTTTATCTATGTGATCTCCTTGAAGCTCTATTCTTCCTTCTTTATATGTTCCACCGCAGCCCAAAATAGACTTAAGCTTTTTGAGCGTATCTTTTGCTATTCCCGGTTCTATTCCTTCTATAATTGTAACAATCTTACCGTAGCTTCGTTTATCCGTTCGAACAATCAACTTCTGCGTTTCTTCAGAGATGCTCTTCAGGCTCTCTTCTAGATCCTCAGGAAGACCTGAAAAAAGCTTCTTTTTCATATAGCTTTTCTAAGTTCTCGCTTGATAGCCCGCAGTTCTCGTACATTCTCTCCTAGAAGCTTGCTTTTCGCCTGGTATCTCAACGCGAGGAGTTTTATAAGTTTTTCCTTCATCTTCTCGTCCATGATTTGAATTTTTTGTTTTGCAAAGGTTATAAAACTTTTTAGGAAAGTTTTTTAGTTTTTAGTTAGTGATCTTTCAATGATAATTCCTGTTCGATGCTTCACCTGCGGGAAGCCGATTGGTCATCTCTGGGAGAAGTACAAAAAAATGCTTGAGGAGGGAATTTCCCCAAAGGAGGCTTTAGATAAGCTTGGTTTAAAAAGATTTTGCTGCAGGCAAATCTTCCTGACGCACGTAGATCAAATAGAAAAGGTCGCTAAGTTAAAAAAGTGGTAGCTACAGTGTAGCTTCTAAAATTATTTCGTATTTTGTAGGTTTGTGTGGGTGATACTGCTTTTTGATGGATATTTTCCCTTCTTTTTCTAATTGCTTTATTATTTGCTTGACTACTCCGGGGTGTTCTTCAACTTCATCGATTAGCTCGCGCAACGAGATCTCTCTTCGCTCGCTTAATATTTTAAGTATTTTGCTCGATACCATTTAATAAGCTCTAAGTTAAAAACTTAAAGCTTCGGGGCCGTGGGGTAGCCTGGCGAGCCTACCGGGTTTGGGTCCCGGTGACCCCGGTTCGAATCCGGGCGGCCCCATGCAAAAACTGTTAACTTCTAGGCACGAAGCTATATACATAAAGAAAAATGAAGCGCTTTCATTTTAGGTGTTCAGCTCTTATCCAAGGTTTTACACGAAGCAATAAAGGATTATGTGGAAATATTAAAAGTTATTTGTTCTTTGTTCAAAAGAGTATTTACAATGGAAATCTTCTTCCTTGGAAAGAAGAGGTGCGAAAACAACTAGAAGTATTTTTTGTAACTTCCTTGGACTTTTCGTGTTTTCCAACGAGAGTAAAGATGAGACTCTCAAAATGAGAGAATGGAAAGGGCAAATACTGTTTTGATATAGTTATGCTCTATGGAGGGCAAGCTCTTGATGAAAACTGCTGAGAAACTAGAAAAGTATCGATACAACCTAGCAGTAGCGTTTATGTGGCCCACCATAGCAATGATAGTAATAGGATTCTTGCTAACGTTTATAGGACTTATAGAGTTGTTTTCACTGCCAAGCTCGCTGTATTTATTGATGGCGTTTCTGATATTTTCATCGTGTTTTGTTGTAGGGGGCTTATATTGGACAAAAATTTTTAAGTATCAAGTAGGAACGAGAAAGACTCATGGAGGGGCTATCTTTATACTATCGTCGTTGCCATTCATAGTAGCGTACTTCGTAGTTCCCCTTCTCGTAGAGGTATCCTCGCTGTACTACAGCACTGTTTGGTACATATGTCTAGCTCTCTATCACGCTTTAAATGCAGCATTCGTTGAAGGAAAGCTAGATCTTCTGGTGACGAGACCTATGAAGCTAACAGCCATCTTAATGCTGGCAACATCACCCTTACCGTTGTATCTAAACAGTATTCAAATGGAACCGTCGGGAGTTCTCTATGCATCTTTGTTATTAACTGGTTTGACGCTACTGATTTACTTGATAGTGAGTTTGTGGGTCGTGATAAAGGCAGAAGCTGTTATTTATCGTAGCGACAATGAAAATAGAGCTGGATGATAACATAGTCCATCCGAAGCGGCTTGTCATCATGACGCTTCTTTTTGTTTTTAAGGAAATGAGAGAATCCGACTTGCAGAGAGCTACTGGCTTTTCGTGGGGTATGTTGAGCACCCACCTAAAAAAGCTCGAAGAGAGCGGTTATATAAAAAGAGTTAAGAAGCTAACTAGAAATGGAACGGCAACCATTGTAAAAATTACGGATAAAGGATATGCTCAATATTTAAAAGAAAAAGAAAAACTCGAGAACCTGTTCGATAAACAGAAAGTCTAATCTATATGCTTTTGTTTGAATTCGCCGCGGCGGGGATTCGAACCCCGGTGGGCTGCGAACCCATCCGGTCTCAAGCCGGACCCCTTGGTCCGCTCGGGCACCGCGGCTTATTTTATAGTGGAAATTAATTTATATTAAGTTTAGGCTTGGCAAGAGTATTCACTAAAAATTTTTTGCTGAATCTCAAAATTATGAGTAAGGCGCAACCTATGATAAACTAATTAAGAGGTTAAGCTAAAACTGTTTGATGCGTTTTAGGTTTTTGAAGAGAACAAGTCTTATAATCATATAGAAGAAATTTAGGAGCGAGATTGGTACTTCTTAGATGAAATTTTAGTTGGACGATACCTTAACTATAGGTTAACATTTCACTTCAAATGTCAGAAATTATATATAGTCTACGATTACGTGTCTTAAATTTTTGATACCTTCGATTAAATTAGCCGGATATATACTCTCAAGGATTAATGGGGTCTTCTTTAGATTTATCTTTCCTAACGCCTCTCCAACGACGAACCAATTGATATCCCCATATCCTGGAAGCATTTGAAGGTCGTCCCCAATTCTTGCGTCTGCAATGTGAAAAATTGCTATAGAATCTCTAAATTCCTTAATAACCCTAGCTAATCTTTTTGAATCTCCATTCCATAAGAAGAAGTGGGAAGTATCTAAACATAGTTTAATTTCGGGAAGGTCCTCGAGTAGTTTTCTAAAATCATTCTCATCCCTGAGAAATAAATTATCTTCTGGTTTGTTTTCTATAGCTAGTTCTATTCCGTAGTCCTCTGATATCCTAACAGCTTTCTTAAGGATCTCTAGGCTCTCTCGGTAAAGTTCTCTTCTTGTGGGGTGAATAAGAGCGATGTTACTCTCAAGTTTATATGTATTTTCAAGAGTTTCTTTTATTAAATCAAGGGAATATTTGCTTTTTCCAGGATCCTCTCTTGCGGGAAATAGTCCATGGACATAATATTCTAAATCTAAACTTTCTTTTAGATCTTTTAAGCGTTTAATTTCTTCTTCAGAGACCTCCGAGTAAATCGGAGATATCATTATATAATCTGTAACTCGAGCCAAAAGCTCTATAGCGCTAACTAGTGGAACGCTTTTATAATAAATTGTAGCTACTCCAACTTTCATATTTATTTTTCATAGATGGGAATATAAATTTTCGCCGCCGCGGGGATTCGAACCCCGGACCTGCCGGTTTCTGCGAGTTCTTAACAGCCGGCCGCTCTACCGCTAAGCTACGGCGGCAATAAAAAGTTTGATTAAGAAAAATTAAAAAAGGTTTTATTTGGCCCAGATATCAAGTACGGGTGCTTGTAACACGGACGGGACAACCCCATCTACCTGGGTTACATATCCATTCTTTGGTATGATTTGAATAGCGTATTTCTCCTCAGGCACCAATGGTCTTTCTAATAACATAGCCCACTCGTAAATTTCTCCGGAGTCTATATACATGTTTTGATTTTTCATAGTAAGCGCTATTAAGATTGATGGTGTAGTTACTCCATAATCTCTCATCTCTTCGAGGGCTTTAAATACTTCTTGTATATCTAGAGGCTCTGCGATCTTCGATGCGTTAAGCTTTACGTGACAAGGTGCTACGGAACTGTCTGAGACTACATAAGTATTGTTATAAAGTTTAGAACAGACAGCAGAATCTGTGATTGTATAACCCGTTGTTGTAGATTCTACGCTGTTGTTGTATATAAAACCCGTGATTAAAACCTTTCCTCCTTCAAGCTTTCCGTGAAGAGCTACAGGTATTGTAGACTTGAGTGTAATTGAGTAGAAGTCTTCCTTTTCTGTAGAGATTAACACAGTAATTGCATTAAAGTTTATTGGATTTGACCCTGACATCAACCTTATCAGCGGTGCAACTGCGGTTACCTTTTGCAACTTTTGATCTAAGATTCCTGAAGATGTATTGAATTGATATCCTAGAACACGGATAGCTTCTAAACCAGTGCTAACTCTTTGTTTTGCTTGAGCTCCTGTCTGCAAAGCTTGTTGCTGCATTGTTTGCGTTGTGTAAATGATAACTCCAGCTGCTACCGCTGCTGTCACGATCAACGCTATGAAGATTATCAAGGTTGTAAGACCAAACTGGCTTCTGCTCATCATTTAGTAGTTATGACACCTACTTATATAAAAAAGTTTGCTTATCTTTGGAAAAGAAAAATTAAAAAACGAAACTTTATGGATATAGCTTTACGACCGGATCTTTGATTACTGTAGGCGCTCTAAATCTTATCTCAGTACTCATACCAGTTCTTGTTACGATCTTTACAGTTACAGGCATCTCTTCCTTAATTGCATGAGAAGAGTTTAGTTTTATTACAACAGTATACAATTCTCCAGGGGATAATATATTGACATATCC
>CAYXSZ010000044.1:0-3395 GCA_964468425.1 Candidatus Woesearchaeota archaeon
TCCTTAATATATCTTTAGAGCTAGGATGGGACAAAAGCTTCGTGCAAATGACAAGAAAAAAAGATAGACGAAGATTTAAGATCGTAGGTATACAACAAGTAGATCTCTACGAATTTATAATAAACATATTTTCTTCTCAAATGGAATCCGAGACTTTTACGCTCGATGAAGTCGCGAGAGAGGTTTTAGGAGAAGGAAAGCTTGAGCTCTCCTGGAAAGATATGTACGAAATATGGACTCAAGAGAACAACATAGAAAAGCTTTTAAAGTACAATCTGCGCGATGCGGAGCTGACTTACATGTTATACAAGCATTTTGAAAACATTCTATACGAAATAACTAGAATTGTGGGCCAAACCATACACGACGTTTCTCATATGACATATGGACAGCTCGTTGAGTGGTATTTTATTAAAAGATCTAGAGATTTTGACGAAATTGTTCCGAATAGACCCAAACCAGAAGATGTGGAAAAAAGGAAGGCAATCACCTATAAAGGAGCTTTCGTTCTCGAACCAAAACCCGGATTGTACGAAAACATAGTAGTACTAGATTTTAGAAGTCTTTATCCATCCATTATAATTAGATATAACATATCCTTCGACACATTAAAATGCGAGCACGAGGAATGCAAAGAAAAGAATTCGATAGAAATTGAAACGAGCTTGGGCAAATCTATTGTCTGGTTCTGTATCAAAAGGAAGGGGTTTATCCCCACGATACTCTCAGAAATTTTTGAAGAAAGAGCCTTATTAAAAAAGAAACTAAAAACATCAGACGAAAATTCTGAAGAATATCGAGTACTTTATGCAAAACAATACGCACTAAAAATTTTAGCTAACGCTACATACGGATATCTAGGATTTCCAAACTCCAGATGGTATTCACTAGAGTGCGCAGCTGCTATAACCGCCCTTGGAAGAAAAAGTATTCATTTTGTGCTTGAAGAAGCTCAGAAGAAAGGATTAAAGCCAATTTACGGAGACACTGACAGCGTATTCTTATTATATCCATCAAAAGATACAGTTTATGAATTTTTAGACGAAATAAACAACAAGCTTGGGAAACCAATGGAACTTGAGCTAGAAGATTTTTATTTAAGAGGCATTTTTGTTCCAAAGAGGGAAGAAAAAGAAGGTGCAAAGAAAAAATATGCGTTGTTATCCGAATCTGGAAAGATTAAACTTAGAGGATTTGAAACTGTTAGAAGAGATTGGGCACCCATCGCAAAGGAAGTTCAAGAGAACGTAATAAACATGATTCTCCGAGAAAACGATAAAAACAAGGTATTAAATTATGTTAGAGAGATTATCCAAAAAATAAAGAAAAAAGAGTTACCACTCGAGAAATTTATTCTTAGGGAACAGTTAAGAAAAGATTTAAGCGAATATAAAGCAGAAGGACCACATGTTTATGCTGCAAAGAAATATAAACAAAAAGGTTATGACGTTAGGGCTGGATTTATTGTAGAGTATGTTATTTCAAGTGGAGGTGAAAAAATCAGAGATAAAGTGAAACTTCCAGAAGAGTGTAAGAAAAATGATTATGACCCAGAGTATTACATAGATAGACAAGTTATTCCAGCCATAGAGAGAATTCTAAACGCTATAGGGATTACGAAGGAACAGGTTGTGGGAGAGCAAAGAAGCATTTTATCCTTTTTCAAGAAGTGACCAGCACTGAGCATTCGAAAGAGAGATAACCTCGCGTTCGAACGCATCGATATATTCGGGTAAAAGACGCTCCGTTGAAAAAGTCTAAAAACAATTGAAAAGCGTTATAAGTGAATGGTGAAAAAGCTACTGTATATAACCCTTCCCGTAATCTTTGGCTTGGTGGTGATCTCAGCGATCTGCTATTTCTTTGCAGGTTTAAAAGAAGCTCCCACAGAGCTAAAGGAGGAGTTCGAGCACATAACCAGCAAAAACGAGCTGATGAGTTTTTTATCGGAAAGAAAGGCTAGCTTGGAGTCGTATCGTACAACACGACCAGCATTCGCACAGGCTATGCAGGTAGAAAGAATATCCGCTCCGGTTACTGCTAAAGGAGCTCTAGAGACCGAACCGAGCAGATACTCGGAAACAAACGTCCAGGTCCAAGGAGTAGACGAGCCAGATTTTATTAAAACCGATGGAACTCGCATTTATTTACTGAATCCATATTACAGGAAGTTGTTTATAGTGAGGTCGTTTCCAATTGAAAACTTTTCACTTGAAGCGAACATTAGCGCGAACGGAAGGGATCTTTTTGTATCTAACAACGAGATAATTGTGATCTGGCAGAACTACTCAAGAAGAAATGTAGAAACCGTTGCAAACGTCACTCTGCGTTACAGGTTACCTGAAACCTGCGTCAGAATCTTAGATAAAAGATCGTACAAAACACTTGATGAATTTTGTGTGATAGGATTATATAGCTCAGCTAGATACGTAAAGTCCAAAAACAAGGTTTATATAGTCTCGATGTATAGCCTTCCCGATTACCCAGTAATTCCTTACTACATCGAATACAACGAAACTAAGTACATCTCCGATAGCTATTATTATAAGGAGCTCAGGAACGTTACTGATGTTATTGTAATCACCGAAATCGATCTAGACTCGAATAAGAAAAGGATGGTAAACGTTCTTGTTGATGGAAGATATCCAGTGATTTACTGCACGAACAGCACACTTTACATAGCGACTTACAATTATCCACACTACGCTTTTCAAAGCGAGAAGAGGGTAATGGTAGAAGTTTCAAAAATCTTCTTCGACGAAAAACTTCCAAGATCTGACTTGTACAAAAAATTTCCCAGAGAACTTATAGACAAGGCTATTGAGATACTGCACTCCAACGAAAGTTATGAGGTAAAATACAGGTTATTGGAAGGTCTTTCCGACGAATTTGGAGACGTAGTAAACAGCTTGAACGACTCTGATAAGAAAAAATTGGAAAAACTCCTTCAGGAATCTGTGTTCGAGTACCTAAACAGGTTTAGGGATGCGTTTGTAACTAGCATAATAAAAGTGGATCTAAAAACGTTGAAGCCAACAGCCTTCGGAAGCGTGCCGGGAAGACTATTAAATCAGTTTGCAATGGATGAACACAAAGGATACCTTAGAGTAGCAACTTCGCTAAGAGCTTATTCGATGGAGCTGGGTAATAACATTTATGTGCTCGATGGAGATCTGAATATCGTTGGGAAGCTCGAAGGTCTCGAGAAGGATGAAGAAATTTACGCCGTTAGATTTATGGGCGACAAGGTTTTCTTGGTAACTTATAGAAACATTGATCCATTCTTTGTCATAGATCTTTCAAACCCATATAATCCAAGAGTACTTGGGAGACTAAAAATACCAGGTTACTCGACGTATTTGCATCCAATAAGCGATAATCTAATTTTAGCCATT
>CAYXSZ010000045.1:0-8466 GCA_964468425.1 Candidatus Woesearchaeota archaeon
TCTCTTTTGATGAGTGGTTTGTTAACCTGTAAAGGAATAGGATATATTAATTTAGACATCGAAGCTTCTCCACTAAGAAATATCTTAGTTCCGCAACAAGGACATCTATTTTTATTTAGATTCACTTTATGAACGCAAAATCCTTCTCTTTTTATTAGTAAACTTCCACAGTTTGGGCAGTACGTATTTTCTAGTGGATGACCTGGTACGTTTCCGAGGTAGACGTAATTTATTTCCTCTTCCTTAGCGATTTCTGCATGCTTTTCAAGGATTTTTAGTGGAGTCGCAGGAAAGTCTTTCATCTTGTAGCTTGGAAAGAATCTTAAGAAATGTATATTCGAATTTTCTCCGAGAACCTCCTTTAAAAACTTACAAAGTCTTTTACATTCGCTTAAGTCATCTCCAACTTTAGGAACTACTAGATCTGTGATCTCAACGTGAACACTTTTTTTGTATAATTCTTCAATTGCGTGAAAAACGGGTTCGTAGCTCCTAATTAGAATGTAATTTCTAGCGAATTTGTCGCTCCCATTTCCTTTTATATCTATTGTTATCGCATCCAGGAACTTTGAGGCAAAATCGATCGCCTCGTCAGTTAAATATCCGTTTGAAACCCAGGTTACCTTAAAACCCTCGTTTTTAGCGAGCTTTGCAACATCTTCACAGTATTCGGGATAGATCGAAGGCTCATTGTATGTAAAGCAAATGGAAATTAATCCATAGCTTTTTAGGTCTCTTGCAATCTCTACAATCTCGCGTGGTTCGATCTTGAAGCCAACAACTTCCTTTCTTTGTGAAATATCGTAGTTCAAACAGTATTTGCATGCCCAGGAGCATCCTGTCGTTCCCAACGACAATGCCGTGTGTCCTGGATAAAAATGGTAAAATGGCTTCTTTTCGATAGGATCTAAAGCTATCGAGCTAAAAATCCCATAATTTAGGCAAATGAGTTTGCCGTTAATGTTGTATCTCGTTCCACAGAATCCGTGGAGATTTTTCGGGATATTACATTTTCTGGCACATGCTAAACATTCTATTCTATCGTTAATCTTTCTGAACAATTTTCCTTCCATTTATTTATTAACTTTACTAGCTTTTAATTAGATAGTGAAGAAGCTGTCCCAGTCTGAACATGATGAGGGAGAGACGAACGGATTCACGACAATTATAACGACGCACGACGCTAGTCTCCGATTACGAAAACAATTACTCTTCTAGCTCTCGGTCCATCGAACTCCGCTAGAAATAACTCTTGCCAAGTACCTCTCACAATTTTTCCATCTTTTATAGGGAAAATGAAAAATTGCTTAAATAGTGCCGAAAGTAAGTGAGAATCTGCGTTATCGTCTATTCTATTGTGCTTATAATTCTCATTTTCTGGAACAAGCCTATTAAATAGATTTATGTAGTCCTCTCTTATAAGTGGTTCGTCTTCGTTCGCAAAGAGAGCGCAGGTTGCATGCGGGACGAAGACGAGAACGAAACCTTCCTCAATTCCAGACCTGACGACAATATCCTCGACCTTCTCTGTAATGTTTTTTAAATCTCTTCGGTTTTCGGTGCTTACGTAAAACTCTTCGGAGAAGATTCTCATTAGTTGTTAATCGACTTAGAATTTATTATCTTTAACCCGAACCTTTTAGCAAAAAAGCATTTAGCTAGCCGCCGCCGGGATTCGAACCCGGGACCTCCGTCTTACCAGGACGGCGCTCTAACCCCTGAGCTACGGCGGCACTATTTTCCTAGTCTTTTCATAATATCTTTTAAATATGTTGGGTTAATCTCATAGTAGACCTTCTTATTTTCTTCAACTCTTATTAGCAATCCTCTCTCAACAAGTCTAGAAACTTGTTTTGAAACTGTGTTATATGGAAGGGAAGTCAGCTCTGCTAATTGCTTAACGGTTAATTTATTGCTAATTAGTTTTTCAAGTATTTTTTCTTGTTGTGGAGATATTTTGAGTGCTTCTACCTTATCTTCTTTGGTTTCAAGCAACTCTTTGTTCAAAACACCTTCGAGAGGATGTTCTAACTCGCTTAGAATCTTGTTTAATTCTATTAAAACAGATCTTACGCATCTATCGTTCTTTTTAATTAACTCTCGTAAAAATTTTTCATCAACCTCTATTTTTTCATTTAAACGAGTTTTTACAATTTCAACGATTGTTTCTTCATCCGGAAACTCTAGATAAATCTTTCTGTAAATTCTGTTTGTAAACGATGGAGGAGCATTGACGTTTTCTGAAACTTGAATTAAAAAAAGAGAATGGACCTTCCGAGCATCGTAGAGAGCTTTTACACATTTAATTGCAGCTTCGTTTAGATTCTGGAACTCATCTATGATTAATACGATCGGTTTTTGATCTCTAACTTTAAAGAACAAATATTTCTTGTACATAACATTCTCAACCAATTTCCTGATGTTTGGACTGCTTTCCTCTTCGGCGTTAATGTAGATAAAATTGTATTTGTTTCGAAGTTTTTTAAGAATCTTCAAAGCTAGCGATGTCTTACCACAGCCAATTGGACCGTATAGGAGAAATATCTCCCCGCTTTCAATAGAATTTGTTACTTGTCGTTCGATGTCTTCTAGGCCTAAAACGTTGTCGTTTGGTCTGATGTCTAGGGGGTTGCTCTCGAAACCATAATGTTGCCACCACATAGATCATTTGTCGTTTTGTCGTTTTTAAAGATATTTGTCGTGTCGTGAAACGACAGCCAATGATAAGCAAAAGTATATATTTAAACAAGCATAAGATTTAAATGATCGTCGCTCCTGATGGTCAAAAAATTTACACACTCCCGGATCTTTTACTTTGGATTATCTCCCACCAAGATAATGCTCTTTCCTTCTTAAAATCTGAGAAACTTAAAGAGTGGTTGAAATCTGAAGGTTATGAAGATCTTTTAGAGGAGATAGAGCACACAGAGAGTGTGGATGATATTGTTAACGCGATTAAAAGGATGGTTTTCTCAGCTGATAGAGAAATCGTCATTTCGCGGGCTGAAGCGATTGAAAAAATTTTAAAGAGTGTGAAATGAGAGTTGCAGTTGTTTCTCTTAAGGGAGGAGTCGGCAAGACATTCGTTGCTACAAACCTAGCGACATACCTTACACTTTATCACAAGAAGAAGGTGCTTTTGATAGATCTTAACGGCAAGATCGCCAATGCTTTCTTATTTACCAACGCTAATACCCAGCAAACAGAACATTTGTATCAAGGAATTCAAGTTACTCAGTTTTTCCATTTAAAACAGACAGATAAGGTGGAAGGTGACGTTGAGAAGGAACTAGAGCTCCTGGAAAAAGTTTATGACTTTATAGTTTTTGATGTTCCGCCTAATTTTCACAGGATAAAACAGGTTGAGCCATATGTAGATGTTGTATTATTGGTTACAAGTCCAACACTACTTTCACTTTATACTAACTTTCTACTTTACAAATTCTTAGATCAAAGTAAGGTGAAACTTGTAGTTAATATGTATGGAACTGGATTGGACTCTGAAATGATATCTGCTATATTCAAAAAGAATATTTCAGTCGTAATTCCCTACAGCAAGGATGTTCTAAACGCTGAAAATTATTTGGTTCCTTTAGTCGCCTGGAAGAAGAATTCAAAGGTTTCTCGAGCTATTGACGACTTAGCATATGTTTTAACCGGAATCAAGTTGAAGAGAGGTCTACTAGAACTTATTTTCTCCTTTTTCTTTTGAGTTGAAGTAGCTAGTTAGATAGTCCTTCGCGTATTCTAAGAACAACGGTCCGAGGAAAATGCCGGGAAATCCTAAGAGATAAAGTCCCCCCAATATTCCTACAAGAACTATCGCGGGGTTAATCGTAGATGTTTTTCCAACTAAAAGTGGTTTTACAACGACTTCCGCGAGAACCGTAATAACTAAAATACCATATACGAATGTAATGGCTGCGAGAAAAATGTACCCTTTCCAAGCAAAGTAAGTGATTATAGGTAGCCATACAGTCCAGGGACCGAGAATTGGCAAAGCCGAAAAGATGAAAACTAGTATGGAAAGAATAAGCGCCGTCTCAAGTCCGAGAAGGGAGAATCCAATATAGCTTAGAAAAGCTTGGATTAGCCATAAAAGAATGTTTCCGACCACGATTCCGTAAAACTTCGAAACAGCTTTCTCCAATTCACTTTCTTCGATAAATCCAAGACTTAGAACGAAGTTTTCAACATCTTTAATGTGAACGAGGACATAATATGTGAGGAAAATAGAGATAACGTATCCTACCAGATCTTTAAATAAGTTTTGGACGAGATCGGACGCGTATTTTGCTATAGCCCCTAAGATGTGAGGTAACAAAATTTGTATATATTTGTTGTTTAGAAACTGCTGAGAGTCAATGCTAACGCTAATTGTAGCAAATTCTGAAAATAAATTTGAAATGATAGCGTAAACTGAAAATGCAAAAACTACCAATATAAACACGGTAGAAATCATTGCCGCTGCTCTTTTGCTGTGTGTTTTGCTTTGCACTTTTTGGTATAAGGGATAAACGATTCCAGCTAAGACAAACGAAAACAAAATGTATTTGAGAAAGGGACAAATTATTAAAAAAGAAACAGCGATTAGTGTGACGAGTAGGTATTTCTTGTCGATCATCTAATAACTACTAGCTTTCTCCGCTTAACAATTCTATCTGGATGAACTATTATTCCCCTATCTGTTATTTCAAATTCGTGTCTGCGCATGTCGTGTTTTGTTCCACGCATCTTCCAAATTATCAAAGATCTCTTAAGTTCGCCTTCTATTTCGTCAAGATCTAGACGAATTATTCCATCTACAGCGTGCTCCACTCCAAATCCACCGAAGCTTCTTTCAGCTACTGATACTTGTGAAACGAAGAATCCTGTTATTCCGTAACCAGAGAAGATCTTTTTGAGTTGAAGAACAGTCCTTCTCGCAACCGATGGCTTCGTAAGGTACAATGCCGTTACGGAGTCAATAACACCCCTTACCGGCAGTCTCCCTGTATTCTCCTTAATCCATTCTATAGCTTCTCTAACAGTATCTATTAACGCTCTAACATCTCCCGGATCTACAACTACAAATCTTTCTCGCTCCGCAGCCTTTCCAATTCCACTAGTAAATCCATCAATGATCGCAAACATTCCTTTCTCTTCAAATGGCTTCGGATCCCATCCGAAGTTAGCCATGTTCTCTCTAATTGCTACGGGATGTTCTTCTAGAGTGATATAAATTCCTGGTTCTTCTCTTTGAAGACCATAATATATATATTGTTGGGAAAATATTGATTTTCCCGTTCCAGCTCCCCCTGATAGCAATACTACGTTTCTGCTAGGTATTCCTCCATTTAATAGCTCGTCCATCCCAGGAATCCCAGTTTCAACTCTTTTTATCACCATAAAAAATAAATATGTGTTAAATTTTATATTTTAAATGACTAGCTTCGTGGAGTTTGTAATCAATGTTTTTAACTATTTTGGCGTATTCTATGTCTTTGCAATTCTGTTCTTGTTTGTTATAGTTTATGCGTTTTCTTCTGTAGTTTTAACTAGTTTTCAAAGAGGAAATTCTTCTCTTTTCGATGAAAAAACCGCAAAAGCGCTATCGTCGCTAATTGCAATTTCTGTATCTGTTCTCGCTGTTTATGTTTCTAATGTAGTGATATTAATCCAGTATTTTCTTGCAATGTCATCTGTTCTTTTAATTGTGTTGTTCTTTATAATCCTTCTAGCGTCATTTGTTTGGGGAGAAAGAAAGGCACCTTCAAAAGATTATTCGTTAGCTGTTAGTGTCATGATTATTATCTTGATAACGGCATTTATATTTATTGCATTGTTCTACGCATATCAAGATGTATTCGTTCAGATTAATGTGGGAAAAGCTAATGCTACTTCAACACAACTCTTTGGATTGGTTTGGAAACCTGAAGTCCTTTTAATTCCATTTATCTTCGTAATGATAGGATTTGCGGTCTGGATAGCTGGAAGAGAGGAAGGAAAGAAAGAGTCTGGATCTTCCTAATGCTTTAGCTCTTCCGCAGAACCTTTACCTCTTGTATAATTTCCTAGATCGGAAAAGAATTCAGATTTAATCCCAGAAGGGATTTCAACGACCGCGAACCATCCCTCATCTCCCCAATCTTCTTTTAAGACCTTGTATTTCTTCTTTATCAAATTAACTGCCTTAACTTCCTCATAGGGGATAAAAACTTTAATTTGAGAAACTTCAACTCTAATCGGGAATTTCTTTTTGATTTGCTTGATAATTTCGTTGGCTTGAATCTCTACCGGCTTGAATGGATCTATATTTACCTTAACTTGGTTTAGCATTTCTTCTATTCGATGGGGAGTAAACGGGAGATTAGTTCTTGGATCTATGGCGAGTCTTCGAATTATTTCGATTATTTGCTTTCTTTTTTGCCCTATTAACTTTCTTCTATACTCGGCAGTAACTTGTATTTCACCTCTTTTAATAATTTGGCTTGCTATCTCATATATATCTTCTGTTCCAAAGACCTCTTTGAGAACGTGTTCTGAAACCCGTTCTCCTTTCTTCGCATCTTTATATATTTCTTCTACGACGAGAACCTCCTCTATGTTTTTGAGTTTTCCTTCTTTGAAATTTATAGCTTTATCTAGGTCTACATATATTTCGAAAGCGTGATCTCTTATGCGTAATCTAGCGATTACGGCATCTTCCAGCCTCATATGTATTTTTTAAGTGATTCTCCCTCGATAAAAACAGGTTTTCTGTCCTTTTTCTTAATGTACGCAGCATTTATTCTATTAATATTGAAATCTTCTTTTAAGTATTCTTTTAGCAAGTCCAATCCATACTTTATCACTTCTGATACTGTCATGTCTGGATTATATGTCTCTTCGAGCTTGGGGGTGATCTTGTTTTCTCCTTCTCCAATAACTACTGCATAATATTGAGTTTGTAATCCAGAAGGATCTGTCATAAAAAGTTTGATTTCTCCATCTTCGTCAATTCCCCCAATGATTAAGGATACTCCGAAAGGTCTAAGTCCTCCAAATTGTGTGTATTTTTGTTTAATGTTGCTTATTTCTCTTACAAGCGTGCCAACATCGATTGGAACTCCATAAGTAAGTTTATACTCCTGAGCAATTAGTCGAGCTTCGTCGAGAAGGACTCTCCCGTCTGGAATGAACCCAGAAAACGTAGCGATGATGTGATCGTCGATTATGAAGATCTTTTCAACTGATCTATCTACAACTAGCTTATTGTGGACTCTTTTGTCAGCGATTATAACTATTCCGTCTTTAGCTGCAAATCCGAGAGCCGTACTCCCCGATTTAACGGCTTGTCTAGCGTATTCTACTTGGAGAATTCTTCCTTCCGGAGAAAATATTGTTATCGCGCGATCGTAACCCATAGTCATCGAGGGGATGTCCATAAGTTTCTTAAACGTAGAATAAATTTATAACTTTTTGTTTGCGAACTCCTTTAATTTTCTAAGTGTTGGAAAAACACCCAAGAGCTCTCCTCCAGCTAGATGTGAGACTACAACCGCATAGTGCGTGTACTTTCTAGAAACGCGAATAACATAAGTATCTTCATTGCAAAGATCTTTTACAAATTGTATTCCTGCCTTCGCTAAACCATAAATCCCAAAAAAATAGATGAACTTGTCGATGAACCTTTGCTCAAACCCCTCTTCAGCCTTTACTAATAGATATCTTCGCTTTTCTCTATAGCTTGGATAGATTAGTGCCAAGCTAGTCCTCTTCTTCTTCTCTCAACTTCTCCTCTACTTCGTGGAGACCTAACTTTTCTATTAACTCTTTGTATCTGTTTCTTACAGTAACTTCGGTTACGCCAGCCACTTCTGCGATCTCTTTCTGAGTTTTCTTAATACCGTGCATTACACATGCCAAATAAATGGCTGCAGCCGCAACGCCAGAAGGTCCTCTTCCTGCAGTTATGTCTTTTTCTTTTGCGGATTGAACTATATCTATCGCAGAAGCCGTTACTTCTGGAGGGAGCTTTAAGATTGCTGCGAAACGATGTACGTACTCTGTGATATCTATTGGAAGAATCTTGATTTTCAAATGTCTCGTGAGGTGCCTGTACGTTCTTCCGAGTTCCTTCTTGTGCACTCCAGAAGCCTTAACCACTTCATCAAGTGTTCGTGGAACATCGTTCATTCTACAGGCTATGTATATACAAGCTGCGATTACGGCTTCTATAGATCTTCCTCTGATTAAACCACGCTCGGCAGCTGTTAAATACAGTTTCATCGCAGTTTCTTCAACGTGGGGAGGAAGTTGCAAGAGAGAAGACAACCTCTTTAATTCCTGTTGGGCTAGTTTTAGATTCCTCTCATAGGAGCTCGTAGCCCTCTGCTGCCACTTCTTAAGTCTCTCAAACATCTTTCTTTCTTCGTCTGAAAGTTGATAGAGTTCTTCTGCTTTACCTATTTCTGTTGTTAGAGAACTTGCTATATTTGAATATCC
>CAYXSZ010000046.1:0-5125 GCA_964468425.1 Candidatus Woesearchaeota archaeon
GAATTCGCTCCGACCACCAAGAAACCAGAACACTCTGCCCCAGGAGTGGGAGCTTCCAAATCTACAAAGCACCTACATGTAAAATAAAAAAGTTATTCAATTACTGGCTTCAATCCAAGCTTTTTCAACTCCTTTATCAGATCTTCTTTCTTAATTTCTTGGAAAGTTATTCTCGACAGTAAACAAAGATTCTTTCTTAAACCAGTATTTTTTCCCTCTGGTGTCTCTATAAGATCTAGTCTACCCCAGTGTGTCCCGTGAGCCATTCTAGCTTCTAAAAGCTCTGCTTCTCCCGAGATTGACGACCAGGTTCTCGTTAGATGAGATAACACCGCCAATTTGTTGGTTCTGTCTAAAACTTGAGAAACTCCGGTTCTTCCCCTAGTCCACTGTCCAGTACCCATAGCAGACTCGAATCTTTCTGTGAAAACCTTCGATCTAAAAATAGTAGCAACATTAGGATACTTTCCTCTCCTTGCAAGTCTATGGTATTGATGCAAAGCGTCGTTTACAAGGTTTCGGAAAATTACTCTAAACAGATCTCTCATCAAGTCTCCAGGAAGTCTAATCATCTTGTGCATGAAGTGATCCTTAACATCTTCCTCGATCTTCCCGTGAGCTAAGAGCAACAACTTTCTAGCCATTTTCAACAAGTTGTATGCTTTAAACAACCTGTAATCTCTTGTGGTTCCAATGTGAGGTAGTAAGTAGCTATCCAAAACAATCCGAACTTTTTCCTTTTTAACATCTTCCCCACCGGTGAACTTGAACTTGTTCGCTAGCCAAAGGATCGCTTCTTCTTTACTTTGAATGTCGACGAATTCGTAAAGATTTATGTAAGTCTCTTCGAATTCGTCATTTTCGTTGATGAACTTTGCAATTTCAGAATCCTTTTCAATTCCAAGTGCCTTAACTATAGGAATAATTGGAATTCTCTTGAACTTCCCGAAGGAGAGATAAATTAATCCATCGCCCAGAAGCTCCATTCTGTGAGGAATCGAAACTGTTTTAGCCTCCGAAAAGATAAAACCCCTAAACTTGACGGGACCTTCTCCTTCTTCCACGTAGAATTTGTTAGTAGCTAGCTCTTCCGACATGATTAAAACCCTTTCAGTTCCGTTAATGATGAAGTAACCGCCGTAGTCATATGGATCTTCTCCAAGCTCCATCAATTCCTCTTCCGAAAGCCCATAAAGGTTACAATACTTGGACTTAACCATTATTGGAATTCTTCCTATGGGAACTACATATTTAGTGCTAAGAGCGCCATTTTCCCACAGAGAGAATTCAACGTAAACAGGACCAGAGTATGTTATATTTCTTATTCTAGCTTCGTTCGGATAAATTATCCGCGATATTCCTTCCCTTTCAACGTAGTCAGCCTTCCCAAGCCAGGCTCGCTCGAATCTTAATTTAAGCTCTTTTAAACCCGGAGGAAGGATCTTCGGCTCAACCTCCCCTACCTCCCGGACAATCTCGGAAATCTCAACATCGGCGAAGTAGTTAAAGGATTCTATTTGAGTCTCAAGCACGTTGTGTTCCTCGAAGTACTTATAGAAAAGCAAGTACTTATCCATTTTATCTCCAACCATTTTATGTTTATTAATCTTCAACAACAACTCGGTAATAGATGTACTCTCCAGCCGTAGGAGACTTTCTAATTATCTTGACAATGTCGCCAGGTTTGGGATTCAAGTGTTTAATAGCGGGATCGCTAACCTTTATGCGAGGAAGATCGCTGAGTTTGATCCCCAATTCCTTTAAGAGTTTCTTCTTTTCCTCCTCAGAAAGAAGAATATGCTTCGGAACCAGCTCGTGTTTAGTGATATCAATTTCGATCTTGGCGGGTTTTTGCTTTGCCTTCTTGGAAGAATTCTTCTTAGACATATTTAAAATGTTTTTAAAGGCTTTTTAAACTTTATTGTCATGAGTATTTTGGTTCTCTGCGATCTCTCGAAGAACGGATACATATCTAATCGTTTTCTTGAAGACTCGAGAGATTTTCCAGAGATTACAGTCAAATCTCCGAGATCTTTTTCAATCCCTTTTAACAAGAAATTCTTCGAAAAATATAGAGTGGTATTTTTCTTTACACCATCGATAGTTGGTGAAAACTGTTATTTATTTTCAAAGAAGCTCAAAAAACTTGGAAAAATAGTTATCAACGAAACGCATTACAAGATTGGATACATTAGCAAAACAATCCTTTATACAATTCTCTCTGAAAAAAAGATGAGAGTTCCTCGCTTTGTTCGAATTTTTTCTCCAGCGAAAATCAAATTAGTAGAAAAATTGGGATTTCCATTAGTAGCAAAGCACGCGTTTAGACACAGAGGTAGTGAAGTTAAATTAATTAAAGATCGCAAAGAACTCAAGCAGTTCCTTTTGGAAAACAAAAAAAGTTTAAAGTATTATGTTTTTCAAGAGTTCGTCCCGTATAAAAGAGACATTCGATTGATATTCGTCGGAGATTGTGTGCTGGGCGCGATCCAAAGAATTGGAAAAGATTTCAGGGCAAACCTATCCCTAGGAGGGCGCGCCAAAGAAATTTCCGTTGGTAGAAAGCTAAAATTTATAGCTAACAAGGTTTCTAAGATTCTTCACGCGAAAGTTTTCAGTATAGACATCTTAGAATCAGAAGATGGAAAATACTATGTTATAGATTATCATAACTTCTTCCAGTTCAAAGGATTCGAAGAGGTTACGGGAAAGAAAGTTCCGAAAAGTATCTACAAATTCCTAGTGACATTGTAAATTTAAAAAGTTAAATAGGTTCGATCTACTATGCATATGCTCGATCTGTTGGCTGGAATTGTCTTAGCATACATCTATGGCGCGATTCCATTTGGATTAATAATTTCCAAGAAGCTCGGAGTCGACATCACCAAAGTTGGCTCTGGAAATGTGGGAACTGCGAACGTATATAGAAATCTTGGAGCAAAACCAGCGATTATAGTATTTCTATTGGACTTTTCGAAGGGTATTTTTGCATACTTGATTGGAGTAATTCTTAACTCGAATCCATTAGTTTTTGAAGTCTTTAGCTTGCTAGGAAACATACACTCTGTTTTTATGGGTTTTAGGGGAGGAAAAGGATTCGCAAACCTTTTGGGATTCGTGTTCGCATATTTTCTAACTCCGTTTCCCGAGGTTTTATTAGTTCTACTAGTTATATATTTGACTACTTTATTACTAACGGGAATAACTTCGTTAGCAAACATTTTTTTCGTTTTAGAACTAAATCTAATTACGATGCTCCTAAAAGCTTACAGCCCGTTTTACATAGTTTACCTAGCGTTAATACTGTACAGTCATCGAGACAACGTGATAAGGCTCTTGAAGAGAAAGGAACACGTTACGTTTAAACTATGGATCTAGTTTTGCCTCTTTTGATATATCTGTTCTACATTCACGGATCCTTCCCAACAGCGTTTGTAGTTACTTATTTCTATTCTAGAAAAGATGTAACTAAAATTGGAAGCAAAAACATAGGAGCCTTAAACACATACAGAGCGACGAGAAACCTCGCGCTTACCCTTTTAGTCCTTACAAACGATATTCTTAAAGGAGTAATTCCTTATATCGTACTTTCGACTCTTTATCCTCAGTACGTATTTCTTGCGTTTTTTGGAATCTTGGGACACAACTATCCAATATTCTCTAAGTTTAAGGGAGGACGAGGTATTGCAGCGCTGCTAGGATTGTTGCTCGTCGTAAATCCAGCGTTGTTCTTAATGTGGTGTGTGGTTTGGGCTATTGGATATTTAGCAACGAGGTACATTTTTGTAGGAGCGATGTCCGCTACAATTGTACTTTTAATATTTGGAATTCTTTCGAAAAATTGGCTTTTGGTGGTCTCCTCAATTATAGTTCTCTCCAAATACAAAGAAAAAGTTGAACTATTTTTCAAAGGACTGGAGCCTAAAGGTTTGTAATTTTTTAGAAAATAATCATTTTATAGCGCCGGTCGTCTAGCGGCTAGGATACGGGCCCCCCAAGCCCGTGGCCCGGGTTCGAATCCCGGCCGGCGCATATTCTATGTAACCCCCGCTAAAGCTTTGTTAGTAAATAGCCAAAAACTAAAGTTGTAATTAAATCTTAACAACGCCGACCTCCCTTCCCCGGACATAGACTTCTTTGAAAGAGAATTTTCGTTTAACCTTCTTGGCTAACTCCATAACAAACTTTTTCGGTGTTATGTAGCTGTCGGTGACACATTGTTGCAATACGTAAATGAAGTTCTCGGAAATAGAATTTAGATGCTCGCAGATATTAAAAATGTCATTTTCTGAAAGCTCCGGAATAAGAGTCGTTCGCAGCTCTACGAAATCGTGATCGGAAATAAGCTCGAGAGTTTTTAACAGGTTTTTTATAACAGAAGAATCTCGAATTCCTATGATTTTTTCATAATCGTAGTTAGAATTCAAAGGAAACTTAACGTCCATCGCTAAATGGTCTACTAACTCTTTATTTAAAAAGGATTCGATAACTCTTGGATTTGATCCGTTGGTATTCAAGCTGGTTTTAAGGTTTAAAGACTTAACCTCCTCGAAAAAAACCTTTAAAGCTCGTGACTGGAGTGTTGGTTCGCCCCCCGATGCCTGGACGAAATCGACCACAAAGTTACTCCTTATTTTTCTTAACAAGAAATTTAAATCGACATCGAAACCTGAAGTTAAAATTTCGCGATTGTGACACCAAGGACAGTTAAAGTTGCAACCAGAGAAAAAAACTACGAAGGAAGGATGTCCAATTACATCGATCAGCGATGTTTCGACATATCCACCAATCTTAATTCGCATAGTACTTAGGCATTATCGAACCAGACTCTCCGTAGTGAACTCTATAGAAGAACTCCGCTCTCTTTCCAATGTTCCACTTAGAGATTGGACGGTAATAACCTACTATTCTAGACCAAAGCTCCACCTTTCTTCCACATTTCGGACACTTTGTGTAAATTCCAACCGCATTCCAACCACAATGTCTACAAGAAGCTATAGTAGGCGTTATCGAGAAATAAACGACTTTTGTGTTCTTTGCGATTTTTTCTACGAGTCTTCTAAGCGCTGAAGGATCTGGAGACTCGAACAAGAAAATATGCATCATAACTCCCCCAGTAAATTCT
>CAYXSZ010000047.1:0-3506 GCA_964468425.1 Candidatus Woesearchaeota archaeon
CTCATGCCAAATCTCATGTTTATACTTCAGCTTTAATTTCATTCTCAAGAACCTTAGAGAATCGTAGGCTCTAGGTTTATTCAATTTTATGACAGTCTCATCTATTGCAATGGCTCTTCTGGGCTTTCTATTAACACAGAAGAGCCATAACAATTTGTGATAATGTCTTTTTACTGTTTCATAGCTTATCTCTAAGAGAGTGGATACTTGCCTTGGGGATAAGGTATAGTGATATAGCTTGAGCTGTTTTGTTTGGTGTTGGATTGTGTTTATAGCTCGAGGGAATTTCTTTCGAGCTACTTATTTTTTGTTTTTTACTTAGGAAGGATTATGGAAATGGTGGGAGTCTCATTGTTCTTGAGCTAGCTCCTTTGGAGTCTTTACAACTTTAGCGCGCTTGCTTTGTTTATAATTAAGCGTGGAAAGTTCAACTAGACTTTGAACTCCTTGAAAAATATTTACTTCTCGTAGTCATTCCCAATTGGCGAAAAATAAATTAAAATAATTTTTTGACTATAGTTTTGAAAATGAAAACAAAAGATGTTAAGAAACTCGTTGAAGAGTTAATGGAAGTTTGGAGGGTTGCTCGTAAGCCGAGTTGGGAGGAGACAAAGCAGATGGTAACTGTGACTCTCCTGATCTCCTCAATTGTGGGAGTCGTTGGATTGGTAATATTTTTATTAATTCAATCTATTCTCTGAAATGCCGTTTTATGCTGTAAGAACTACGGCAGGTAAAGAAGAACTGGTTGCGGAGCTAATCGCTGAGGAAGCAAGAAGGAATAATTTCGAAGTTTATTCAGTTATGTCTATTCCGGGATTAAAGGGATACATAATCGTAGAAGCTGAGAACGTTTTGGAAGTTCAAAGAGTTGTTCAGGGAATGAAGCACGCAAGAATAGTTCTTCCTCAAGAAATCAACCCAGAAGAAGTTTTCAAGTTCTTAGAAGAAGAAAAGAAGCTTGAAGAAGTTAACAAGGGAGATCTCGTCGAAATACTAATCGGAGCGTTCAAGGGAACAAGAGCAAGAGTTCTTAAAATAGATCCAAAGAAAGAGGAACTAACCGTCGAGCTATTAGATACGCCCGTTCCTCTAAATATAACCATTCCTGCAACGGGAGTCAAGCTTTTGAAGAAAGAAAAGTAGTTTTTATATACAATCTTCGACACTCCAAACTCGTTCCTCTCAATTCACTCCCCTTACCGTATCGTTTCGAGCTCAAAGAGGAACCTTGGACAAAAACAGAGGTTACATAGAATATCGCAACGGTCATAACGATCTAAATAATGAAATCACTAATTAAAAGCAATTTCTTGAAATAAATTATTTGATCTTGGTTAAAAAGTGTTAAGAACGTTAGCCCTCTTTCCTGAGATAAACGGTTCTGATTGGGAACGGTATCTCGATCTTTTTCTCTTTGAAAACTTTCCAGATTAGGGTGTTGACTTTATCAGTTGCCGTAAATCGATCAGCTATGTTTACCCAAAACCTAATCTCAAACAGGAGAGCGCTATCCCCGAATTCCACAAATAAAACTTGTGGTTTTGGAGATGGCAAAATCTCCTCGATTTTACTTAAAACATCCTCCATAACAACTTTTTTAACATAATCGGGATCCGTGTCGTAGGAAACTCCGATTTTAACGGTAACTCTAATTATGTCGTCTGGAAGGTTATAATTTATGATTTTAGATTTCAGAACTTCTGAGTTCGGGATCGTAACGATTCGATTGTCAAAAGTTTTTATCTTTGTGTTTCTAATTCCAATGTCAACAACTTCTCCGAGCTCCTCTCCCCCTATGTCAACAATATCTCCAACCTTAAACGGAGGATCCAAAAAGATTAGGATGCCCGAAAGCACATTTTCTACGATGTCCTTGAGTGCGAAACCCAGAGCGATGCTTGCGAGACCAACCGATGCCAAAATGGGTGTAATATTAATCTTCCAAAGCGAGAGAAGAATTAGAAACGCTATAAAGAAAATGATTATAGAGACTATGTTGTGTAACACATTTATCGCAGTTCGAACCATTTTTTCTTCAGCGTAAGGAGAGCCCTCGATGTACTCTAAGAAAGGTTTAATGAAGTTTATCGACAACCAAGCCCCAACCAAAACTTCAAGGCTCTTAAAGATCACTTGAAGTGTCGAGCTTTGGTAAAACAAGTAAGTAGCGTGCTCTATCAGTACGAGAACTATCATAAGCCAAAGGGGATTGAAGATGTGCCTGACTATTTTGTTATCTAGTTCTGTTTTTGTCCTCCTCGTAATGAATTCCAACATGGTTTTAAGAAAGAGTCTCGAGATCCCGATTCCAACAATCGCCAGCAAAAGATATACATACTTTAAAGAAATCATAAACTAGTTATATCCAATTAAATATATAAAGCTTAATTTGTGCCGCTTCAAAACTTCCTTCTAAACTAAATCGATTTTACATAGCGAGTATTACAAGTGCCTTGTAAAATTCCGAAGTTCTCTATGCTTGAATATTTTTTCTTGACTACGACTAAAAGTAAATTGCGTTGTCTTGGAACTACTTTCACGTTATTTTATTGAAAGTTTACAGCTTAAGGAATTTATCTATAGTTTTTTGCTCTTTAGATCGCACAGTTTTCCAGGATTTTCTGACGAAGTCCTTGAGAGAGTCATAATGCTCTTTTAGGGCTTTCTTGGTTTTAGGATCAGAAGGGTATCCAGAACCGAAGTCAATTCCAGTTATTTCTATGATTCGATCAATTTCTCTGTCTCTTAAGACCTTTGCAACGATGCTCGCAGCGGATACTACCGAATACTTTTTATCCGCCTTGTTTTCTACCACAAGATCTACATCTTTTCTTAGAAACTGGAGGATGGTTTCCTCGACCTTCTTCAAGTTTCTGCTCGGAGCATCTACGTAAACCTTATCTGGATTTACCTCTTGAATTATCTCCGCCATAGTTCGAAGCTCTAACAAATTCAGCTGCTTGTTGTAAACGTAACGATCGATTATTGGAGGATTTAGCTTTTTTACAACAATTTTATCTGCGACCCTCGTTAACTCCTCGTAAATTTCTTCGCGTTCTCTTTTCGTCAACTCCTTAGAGTCTCGAACTCCAATCTCCTCTAAGTCCTCCAGCTTTTCCTCCAGAAGCGCGAATCCAACAATGATCATTGGTCCTATCACAGGACCTCTTCCCGCTTCATCGATTCCAAGAAGCAACATAGATTCTATGAGCGAGGATATAGCTTCCTCGCCTCTCTACACATTCTCCACCAAACCCCAACTCCATACAATACTATATCCTCTGTTGCATTTTAACATTATCGGCGATCCTCGTCTAGCCCCACGCATTCTAAACCTAGCAGCAAGTTTCGAACATTATGAGGTTTGTACTTTAAATCGGACTTAATCTTGCTTGTCTTCGTGTCGCACTTCTCTAAAATGTTTCTTAGTTCGCGATCTTCTGTTAGGAAGAGTATACCCGTTACATTCTCTAAAGAACTTCTACTAATAGCGAAGGACTTCA
>CAYXSZ010000048.1:0-6908 GCA_964468425.1 Candidatus Woesearchaeota archaeon
AGAAGCACTTTTAAAGCTTTTAGAGCTTGAAGAAAAAGAAGGAGCAGACGTAATTAGCTTAGACAAAAAAATCGTTGTTTGCGAGAGACTGGGAACGGAGAATGAAAGAATTCATTATCTAACTGTTAAAAGCGCTTTAGATAAAGTATTTAGTTATCCTGCGTGCATAATCGTCCCGGTGGAGCTCAACCCAATCGAAGAAGAATTTCTAAAATGTATGAGCTCTTACTTCGAGAAATAAAAAATAAACCTCTTTTCTTCTTTGTATTTACATTTGGAATGACATTTTTTGCCTCTTACTTAGCTAGCTCTACAGACTCCTGCTCTGCGGGAATTCTTGCCCTAACAATTTCCATGATTCCGCTAATTCAAGTTATGACAAAAATGGTTGAAATCGAAGAGATTAAAGAAGAAAGGCTCGAGAAAAACCTGTTCGTGCGGCACGAAGCTTTCATAAAAAATTATTTGGCTTTGTTCTTTGGTGCGGTTTTTGGGTTTTACCTGGCGTACATTCTCCTCGGACCAAAAGTTTTCTTAGAGCAGATCAAGGCGATAAGTGATATAAGAAGTGCAATAGCCAGCGGAATGGCGGTAAATTCCGATCAATTATTTGCGTACATATTATTAAACAACCTAAAAGTTTTGATTTTATCTTACTTGTTTTCATTCTTGTTCGGGGCGGGAGCGTTGTATGTGATTCTCTGGAACGCATCGATAGTGGGAGTTTTCTTAGGAGAAAAAGCAAAAGAAGTTCAAGGATCTTTTTTCTACAAATATTTTGCGTATCCAATGTACAAGCTCGCTTTACTCTTGCCTCACGGAATTCTCGAGTTCGTATCTTACTTTCTCGCAGCGCTTTCTGGAGGGATCTTATCTGTCGCGCTAATAAAGCAAACTCGAAGAAGGCTGTTAGAAAAAATCTTGATAGATAGTATTCTATTATTTGTTAGTTCTTTGGTACTTTTAGTAGTTGCAGCAATTGTAGAAGCTTACACACCCTTCTAATTACCTTTTTACTAAGAACATCGCGTGATCTTTATGATAAGGATCTAATCGTAAGTTATCTATTATCTTTAAGCCGTAGTCTCTGAGTTGGCGATCAACTTCCTTGAAAATTATCTTTGGATCCTTAGTTACGTCGATCGACCTCGCTTTAACTGCTAGGAATGCGTATCCCCCCTTCTTAAGATAACAGTCTATGTTCCTTACGAAAACTTCAACTTGGTGGGGTTGAGCTATGTCTTGATAGATGACATCAACGACTGGGACGACGTGCAAGTAGTTTTCAGGCTTAGATGCGTCCTCTAAGAGAGGTATTATGTTTTTTCTCTCATGAAGAATGGGAACCAGCTCCCTTAGAATTCTCGGAGCAACATCTACCCCGAAGATCGTTCCTTCCCACCCGATTATATCTGAGATATGAGAAGCAGTTGTTCCTGCAGCGATTCCGAGGTAAAGTATTTTGTCACCAGGTTCAATAGGGACTTCTCTAATTCTTTTTTTGATAGCGGCTGCGAGTTTGGATCTATTAACAATCCATTCCCTGTATTCTATTCCTTTCTCTTTCACAATCTTTTCTCCATAAACTTTCTGACCCTTAACTAAGTTTCGAGTATAGAGCTTTCTTCCATCGGTGAAAATATGAGGATTTTCCCTTATAGGTCTAATCTTCGCCATTGTCTAGAATTACTTGGAGGCTTTTATATCTTCTTTGAGCTGTTTGAACCTCTCCTCCAGCTCTTTTTGTAGCTTGTCTGCAATGTATTTTCCGGGAGTGAATGCGTCAACCTTTGCTGCGATGGAGATCTTCGCTGCAAGCGTTCTAGCCATCGCTCCTCTCTTCTTCTTGGGCAACTTTTGTAGATATGGATGGTTAAATAAGACTCCGTGTTTGGGAGGGGGTGTTTTCTTTCGAAGGTGTCTGAACAAAGCCTTTTCAGCTCCAAGTACTTGAATAGTAGAAGCGGGAAGCATAGCAAGCTCTTTTAACCCTCCAGCAAGGGCAATTAGACGCGCGCCTATGGTTGGACCAGCTATTGCCTTAACATTTGGAGCAATTTCTTCCATTAATTTTTCGATATATTTCTTAAGCTCCTCTCTGAGCTTATATAGATCTAAAATTCTTCTAGAGATCTTATGGAGGGTTTCCACATCACTTTCGGTTAACTCACCTCCCATAGTTTCTTCAATTCCGTACTCGCGCATCAAAGCTTCTCTATCCTTCTCACAAACAGCTTTTATGAACTTTTCGTGATCCTCAATTTTTTGAGAAATTTCTGGAAAGTAAAGCTCGTACCATTCCCTAAACCTTTCCATCAAAAGATTGATGATTTTGTTTAGATCATCTAACATAGAAATAGCCTGTATTATTATTAAATCTCGAGTCACGGAGTTTGCGATGTCTCGAATAACTACCTTCACGTAAAGAGGTTGGATAGAAGAGAAATCTTCACATTCTATTTGTTCAAGAGCACTTCGAATTCGATTATAATCATCTATGTACGAGTATCCTTGGAACTTTTGCCCAAGGAAGGTAGTTTTCTCCGGAAGAATCTTCTTGATCTTCTCAGGAAGTTTTCCGCTCTTGATTTCAAGAATGTCTTCAACATTGAGCTTCAGATCTATTTTCTCATACAAATTTAGATCGTCATCAAAAAGATAAACACCATCAAACCTTATTAAAGCATACATTTTACGTTTTTGGTTTCTTCTTTTCGATTAGCTTTTCGAGATGTTCTTCGATTCGAATTATTTTTTCTTCGAGGTTCAGGATCTTTTGTTCCACGTCGAGAATCTTTCTTTCAATAATCATAGTCTTTTTAAGTCCGTAGAGAAGGACTAAGACTCCTGCGGTTGTAATTGCAATTAAAATGTCGGTAAAAAGGGTCATCGCACGACTTTCATCGAGATTTGAATTCCAGCCGGGATCTGAATTCGCATAAATTGTTTAATAAATCTCTCGTCCATCGCAACTTCGATTATTCTTCGATAAATCCTCATTTGATACGTCTCGTAGATCTTCGTTCCACGCTTTCCAAGAGTTCTCATAGTTGGAACGCGTAAGATCTTCGTTGGGAGTGGAATAGGACCCGATTTCTCGATTCCTAACTGATCAATTATTTTTAGAATCTCGCCGATTACATAGTTGATCGCGTCCACGTTGTTTCCCGCTATCTTGATCCTAAGCTTCATTAAGTTACTGTTTTGGAAAAAGTTTTAAAAGTATCTAAAATCCATATTCTTCTCTATCGACTAAGTTGTCGAAATCAATGGATTTAGATTCTATCCAGATTAGCAAGATCTAAAAGATTTAAACCCATTTTAAGAGAGGACTTTATAATTTTCAAGCACAACATTAGTTTATGGAGGTGTGTTTGGGTTACATATTTTTTAAGGGAAACTTGTTTAGAGTGCATCAAGAGAAAGATCTATACAAGCCATATTGGTTCGTTGTTAAGGTTCGCGGCGACAATCAGAATTATTCCATTTTAAGATATACGGTGAGAGACTATACCCTCATAACTGAAGCTACTCCCATAAAAAATAGACAGTTCCTAGAAAAAGACGAGATTTTAAGTTACGTAATATCCCTTCTTGCGAGGATTTACAATGTTGGAGAAGTAAGATTTAGAGGATTTAAAAAGAATCTTATAAGATTGGATGAAGACAGCTTTTGCTTCTACACGAATAGAAGGCACTTGCAAGATATTCTAAAAGAAAACAATCTCGACGTTCTCATTTTGATTAATGCGAATGTTAAAAACTCGCTTAAAGAGCTGAATAAATGAATTTTTTTGACGATGTTTTTGAGAATGATCGAGTTTTTTAGTCTGGAAATTTTAGCAATCATTTGATTCACAGCTCTTACGCCTTTGAATGCAGGCTCTATAAAACACATGCTATCCTTCTTACTCGCAGACGCTTAAATTAAATATAGCGTTTACTAAAGAACTTTTATAGAGAAAGTGTGAGAACGCTAGAATACAAAGAACGTAACACTCCACTTCTCCAAAGCATTCAGACAGTCTTTATTTTAACATCGTTACTATGAAAAATAAATTAAAATAAAAATAAAGGGGTAAGTTTACTCCTTCTTAGCCAGGACGATTTCGATTGTGGAAACTCTTCTGGATCTTCCGTCTGGTGTTTGGAATTCCTCGGAATCGATGTTGATGGACTTGATATCCACCTGTCCAGCGAGGAATCTCTTTCGAACGAGCTCTACTACATCGATAGCTCTAGAAGTGTATCTTCCTCTTGCTTTGATTACTACTTCCTTGGCGTTTTGGGTTGTAAACTGCATTACTACAGCCGTTACGTAGTTCATGAATGGTTTGCTTCCGACATAAACAACTCCAGCCTCAGTCATCATGATTCGATGATTTTTCTAATTTTGCGGGTTATGTAGCCCGCCAGCATATTTCTAACTCGCTTGGAAGGGATATCTGCGAGTTCTTGAAGTATCTGTTTGTTTTTTTCATAGTCCGTCGTGAAGAGAGGTCCATATCGATTTAGAAGCTCTTCAGCATAACGTCTGAATTTTCCGTGAAGTATTCTACCCATAAAAAGGTGAGTTTAAATAATGCTTAAAAACCTTTACAGGACAGGGATCAATAGCTTAAGCAAAACAAAAACTGCAAGTGCTAAGAGGATTCCAGCAACTACATCGCTCAACCAATGATTTAGCGATATAATCCTGAGAATTGGAATTGTTATTAGTAACCACGATAGTGGAATCGAGCTGTAAAGTAAAAAAATTAGTATTGCAACCGCGCTATGCGAACTCGGAAAAGAGTGACCTTTTGACGAATAATTTATGTGTTCTATATTGAAGAACTCGTAGGGTCTCTTTCTGCTAAATCTTTTTTGTAAAAGAGAAACTAGTTTGTAAAAAACCACCGCAATTACTACGCAAAACTTCGAGGCAATGAAGTATAGGGAAAATAACACGCTATAAAATAATACATCTGTTAGGAAGTTTATATTCTCAAGAAAGCAATCGAGATGCGTGCAATTCCTTAGGTAGAAATCGTATATTTTTTTAGAAATCTTTAGATCTACATTAAAAATTGGTAAGTTCATTAAAAATTACGCTAAGTTGTACGCCTTCAGTATTTCTTTCTCGTCGATGTTCTCTCCAACATAAGCTATGTAGTTTCCAGTTAGCTTGTTTCTAGCAATTCGCAGGTAATCCTTTATTTCATTCATTACTTCTTTGTTAAAGTATACTGAGAAGACAATCCTTCCTGGGTAGAGTTGAGCTGCTCTTCTCATTGGTTTTCCGAAGGAAAGACGCATTCCTTGAGAAATACGATCAGCTCCAGCTCCAAAAGCGATTGGATGTTCTCTAACAACGTGGTGTGGATAAACTCTTACCATGAAAAGATATTCTTTGATTTTGCGCTCTAAATACTTATTCAAAAGGATTCTAACAGCTTCGAGTGCTGAATCGGAAACTTGGATGTGAACCAGGGAAATTAGATGTCCAGCGTATTTCCAATCCTTTGGATTCGTGTCTCTCTTCCCCATTACGAGCATCCTCACCCTAGAAGGCGGTGCTCCGAGGATGAAGTTTTTAGTTTTACGATAAGAGAACCTGGTGTATGCTCTTTCAACCTCTCTATGAACATACCAGGGTCTCTTTCTTGCCATTGTTATTGTAAAGGTATAACCTTTATAAACAATTTTCTTCAATAGATCTTATGTCGGATGGAACCGCTGCAATGGGGAAGAGGAACAAAAGAAATCATATTATCTGTAGACGTTGCGGAAGAAAATCGTTTAATCCAGATAAAAAGAAGTGCGCCCATTGTGGCTTTGGAAAGAGCTCGAAGATCAGGCAATATTCCTGGTCTTATAAAGCTAAGAGAAAATGGTAGATTTAAAGGAAGCTGCTAAGCAAGAAGAGAAAGCTCTCTCAAGATTGGAACAACAGGAAGTTAATCTAGAGGCTTGGGAACCTAAGACCAAGCTTGGAAAGCTCGTGAAGGAGGGAAAAATAACAGATATCGACTACGTCCTCGTAAACGGATATAGAATCCTCGAACCCGAGATCGTAGACTTTCTCTTGCCTGGCTTGAAGATAGAGTTCATAAAGCTCGCTCTCTCTGGTGGTAAGTTTAGAAGGCCTAAGCTCGTTAAAATTGTTAAGAGAAGAACCGCTGAAGGTAATGTTCCTTCCTGGATTGCTATGGCGGTGGTGGGTGATGAAAACGGTCACGTTGGAGTTGGAACTGGAAAAGCACCGGATGTCCAAAGAGCGATGGAAAAAGCTGTTAGAAATGCTAAACTAAATATTATTTCCATTTTAAGAGGTTGCGGATCTTGGGAGTGCGCGTGCGGACGACCGCATTCAATCCCATTCAAAGTTGTAGGGAAGCGAGGTTCTGTGAAGGTTCAGTTACTCCCAGCGCCGATGGGAGTTAACTTGGTTGCTCCGGATGAGGTAAAAAAAGTTTTAAGACTTGCAGGAATTAAAGACATTTGGATGCAATCTTACGGACAGACTAGGAGGAGACTCAACTTCATCGGAGCAGTCTTCGAAGCCTTGAAGCAACTATCTCTCGTAAGAGTACACCCGGCTTATTTAGAGGTTTCTGGACTCAAGCTTGGAAAAGTATAAGATGGAGCGCTCCAAAAGGTTAGTCGTAATCCGAATTAGAGGAACCGTAGAAGCCTCCCAAAAAGTCATAGACACCTTAAACCTTCTGAGACTTAGAAAAACGAACACTGCAGTAATAATCGACGATAGACCAGATTTTATTGGAATGATTAAGAAGGTCGAGCCCTGGATCGCTTGGGGAGAGATTTCTCCAGAAACGTTCAAGAAGCTCTTGCTAAAGCGCGGAAGACTCGAGGGTGATAAGAGAATATCTGAAGAATATATCAAAGAAAACCTAGGATGCTCG
>CAYXSZ010000049.1:0-2576 GCA_964468425.1 Candidatus Woesearchaeota archaeon
AATCCATAGGGCAAAGAATGGAAAACACGGTGTTCTTAGAGCTTTTAAGAAAAACCAACGAAAACCCCTTAACGGAAATCTACTACTTCAGAGACTCTCAAGGTTACGAAGTAGACTTCCTAATCAAAGAAGGTCTAAGAGTAAAGCAACTAATCCAAGTTACCTACGCCAATAATTTTGACGAAATTGATAAAAGAGAGTGGAGGAGTTTAATTAGGGCTTACGAACTGTTTAAGCGGTATAAACCAGAGCTTCTCATAATTACTTGGGACTACGAAGACGAAAGAGAAATTTCCTGGTTTAATAAAAGGGCAAAAATAAAGTTCGTTCCTCTTTGGAGGTGGCTGCTTAACGCTTAGTCGGGCACATGTTAAGTATACAGTGAAACATTTATAAGAAAGTTTTCCTCTATAATTAACGTATGGAAGAAATAGTTGGTGGAATTGTCAAGGAGTATCTCGATTTGAAGTTGAGCGCGATCAAGAGGGATTTAGAGATTGAGTGGATCGAGGGAAAGGCTATAAGCGTAATAGGCGGGAGAAGGGTGGGAAAAACGTACTATCTCTTTTACCACTTTCAAAAGCTCAGAGAAGAGGGCAAGAACGTTGTATTTTTCTCGTTCGACGACGACAGGATATACCCGCCAAGGTTAGAAACGCTGCAAACGGTTATAAAGGTTTCCAAAAAGATTTATCCGGAGGGAAAGATATACTACTTCTTCGACGAAATTCAGGAGGTTTCCAACTGGGAGTTAGCAGTCAAGAGATTAATAGAGCGAGAAAACTCATTCGTGGTCGTAACGGGTTCTTCCTCTAAATTGCTCTCTAAGGAAATCGCAACCCAGCTTAGAGGAAGAACAGTTTCACACGAGTTGTTCCCGCTTTCTTTCAAGGAAGTCGTTAGGTGCGATAAAAAAGTTGATTCGCTCACGTACTTGAGCGAGAAAGAAGTCTCGAAAATAAAGGGGTTGCTGGAAGATTACGTCCTTCGTGGAGGCTATCCAGAAATAGCTATAAACAAGCTCGACGCAAGGAAGGTGCTGGCAGAGTATTTTGATGTGATGATTTTCAGAGACATTGTGGAGAGGTGGAACATAAAGAACTACAAGGCTGTAAAGCTGTTCTTAACTCTCGCTATCTCCAACTTTTCGAGCAAATTTTCAATCAACAGACTCTCCAACTACATGAAAACCTTGGGAATTAGGATAAGCAAAAACTCCCTCTACAACTACTTGGAGTATGCGAACGACGCCTACATACTTTTTCCGGTGAAAAAATTCCTGCACTCACCAAAGGAAATGGAACAAAGCGTACCGAAGATTTACGTAATAGACAACGGCCTCATTAACGTTGTTTCCTACACCTATTCAAGAAACCTCGGAAGGTTAATGGAAAATTTAGTCTTTTTAGAGCTGAGGAGGAAGTACAAGGAAAACAAAGAAATCTTCTACTTCCAAACAAAAGAGGGCTACGAGGTAGACTTCTTAATCAAGGAAGGATTAAAGATAAAACAGATGATTCAGGTTACTTACGCCAACTCCTTTGATGAAATTGATCCAAGAGAATGGCGCGCATTAATCAAAGCCCACGACTTGTTGAAAGCCCACAAACCAGAGTTAATCATAATTACTTGGGACTACGAGGATGAGAAAGAAATCTCCTGGTTTAACAAGAGAGCCAAAATTAAGTTTATTCCTTTGTGGAAGTGGTTGCTGAGTAACCTTTAATTATGGACTGTTAATCCATAAAATTTATAAGTAGTTGTGGAATATAATTCCATAATGAACCTAAGAGAAATAACGTATGAGTACATCGACTCGCTCAAGTACGTTAAGGAAATAAAAAGAGAGATTGCTCTACCAGAAGTGCAGGATATAGTAGCAGTTGTTGGCCCAAGAAGAGTTGGGAAGACGTTTTTAATGCTGAAAAAAGCAAAGAATTTGCTCGATGAAGGAAAGCAGGTTATATACGTTTCCCTCGACGATCCAAACTTTAGAACAATAAGCGCAAGAAAGCTTGCCGAGCTCGTGAGAAAGGAGCATCCAGAAGGAAAGGTTTACTTGTTTCTCGACGAGATTCAGGAGTGGAAGAACTGGGATTTTAATATCAGATGGATGCACGACGTCAAAGACTTCTTTATTTACATTTCTGGATCTTCCTCAACTCTTCAATCTTCCGAAATTCCCTCAAGGTTAAGGGGAAGATACGTTTCAAAGTTAATACTTCCACTCTCGTTTAAAGAAATTGCAAACATCGAAGTCAGAACCTTCCGAGAGCGAGGAAAGATACTGAGGTTGCTGGAAGACTACTTAAAGTGGGGAGGGTTTCCCGAGATATGGATGTACAGGAGTAGAGAGAAGGTTCTTTCAATTTTAGAGACGGTTTTCTACAGAGATATAGTGGAAAGGCAGAGAATTAGAAACTTAGAAGAATTCAAGGAAGTTTTTTACTACATCCTTTCGATTTATTCCAGTAGATTCACCTACAACTCGTTGAGGAGAGTTTTAGAGGGATACGGAATAAAGATAGATACGAAAACCGTTATTAAATACGTTGAGTCCATGAAAAAAGCGTTTC
>CAYXSZ010000050.1:0-8711 GCA_964468425.1 Candidatus Woesearchaeota archaeon
TAAGTTTTTCTTCAGGAGTCTTTGCTTCCTCAAAAAGCTCCTTTGCCTTGTAAAACTCTGGTGGAGCGTTTGTAACCATTATATCAAGTGAAGCTCCTTTCCAGCGTAATAAACTACGTGTATCTTGAGCCTCCTCAAAACTTCTCTTAGGTTTCTGTCCTGCGTGCACACGACCCAGCTGTTTGGCTCTTTTATCACAGTTTCGACAATCAGATGATCTGTATTTTTGTTAACTGGCGTTTCTATTACTTCTACGTTACTTTTTTTGATGTATTGAATTACTAGCTTGTAAATGTTTCTCCATTTTTCAGACTTCGCAGTTTTCAACTTATTTTCAACTTCCCAAATATTTTTTCGCAGAGTGTAAAACTTTTCAATTAGAAAACCTTTTCTCTCCAGGAATTTCGGAAGTTCTTCAAAAATGTCGAAGTTCTCGTAAAATGGAAGGAAGAAGAAGTTGGTGTCTATTAAAACTTTATACGACCTTTCCATGACCGATTATTCTCCAACGGTTTCGGATTTTTTTACCCAAAATTATTTTGTCCCCTTTATTCGCTAGAATGGGTTTGGAAAGCTTCAGTCTCATTTTATTTTTTTTGTTATCAATGACGTATCCGATCGAAATGATGCTGTAAGCGGAGACCAAAATTTCATCCCCTTTTTGGATTGAAGGTACACTAACTTCTTCTTTTTCTCCGATTACTTTATCAAAGAGTTCGTATTTTATTTCTACTTCATCCAATTGTTCCGGAAGCTTTCCTGGGAGACCTACGAGCTGTCCTGAAAGGGTGTCTTCCTTGGTAACAAAAGGATCAAGTCCTGTTGAAATCCCGGCAGTTCCTCCCGGATGAATTTCCTTAACTTTGCATCCTCCTTGTCTCAGCTCTCTAATTGTAGTTCTAATCGGTGTCCAGTTCTTACCAATTCTCAAACCTGGACGAATCTCGATTTCGTCTCCTTCTTTTAGTTTACCCCTTAGCAAACTACCACCGAGAACCCCACCCACAAGTTTTTCAATTGGTGTTCCAGGTTTATTTACATCGAAAGAACGAGAAACTAAGAATAATGGATCTGCTTCAAGGTCTCTTTCTGGATTTGGAATACTTACTAGAGCCTCAAGCACATATTGAATGTTGATTTCATGAACGGATGAAACTGGGATTATAGGGATTTTCTCTGGATCGTATCCAAATGATTTTAGAAATTCTTTTATTTGTTCGTAGTTTTCTATAGCCTCTTCCTTTGAAACTAAATCTATTTTGTTTTGAACGACGATCAATGGCTTGTCTCCGAGAAGCTTGAAAGCCATTAGGTGTTCTCTCGTTTGAGGTTGTGGAACTGGTTCATTTGCAGCGATAACTAATATAGCAGCGTCGACGAGCGCCGCTCCTGAAAGCATAGTAGTTATCAAGGCTTCGTGACCGGGGGCGTCAACAATTGAAATCTTTTTAACAGCTTCTAAGTCCTTTCCACAAATTGGACAACTTTTTTGAACAAAATAGCCGTGCTCCGAACATCGATAAATCGTGAAGTCGGCGTATCCAAGTTTTATGGTTATTCCTCTCCTCAGTTCTTCAGAGTACTTCGAGAGCCACTGACCGGTGAGGCATTTTGCTAAACTCGTTTTTCCGTGATCGACGTGTCCGAGGATAAGTATTGATAAATCTGGATAAATTTTTTCATTAGTCATTTAAGTTAACTTTGAGAAAAGCTTTAATTTAATATTCCGATTCGAAGAGCCCTCGAGTGGCTATTCTAAACAAAACGCTTCTCCCTTCTGGAAGATATCTATGCTTTCTTAAAATTGCTTCTCTTACTCCCTCTCGAACGATCCTCAACTCTACGAGACACTTTGACCAGTATTTGATTAAGTCTCCTCCCACAACTTCTAGTTTTTCCTTTTCTTCAAAAGAGCTGTAAACTTGGTTCGTTACTAGAACGGGAATTTCGTTCTTTCTTGCAATGTCTGCTAAAAGCTGAAGCTGTCTTGCAAGCTCTCTATTTACCTCTCTAGCCTCTTCATCCCCTAATTCAAGTCTATAGAGCATTGAAATGGAATCTATAACCACCAATCCAATTTCATCTTTCTTATTTTTAATGTAATCGTATGTGAGAAGAATGTATTTTTTCTGTTCTTGAAACGTTGTTGGTTTAAACAGAATAACTCTTTGTGAAATTTCTTCAAAATCCTTTCCAGCTAATTGCTTTAAGCGCTCGACGGAGTAACCTCCCTCAGTGTCTATAAAAATTACTTTTTTGCTTGATCTAGCTACAGATGCTGTTGTAGAAAGAGCTACGTTTGTCTTTCCGGAGCCAGCGGGACCGTAAAATGTCGTAATTATGTCTTTTTCAAGACCTCCATCGAGAAGATTATCTATGGGCTTAGATCCAGTTGAAACTTTGTTCATTTGTAAATGTAAAGTAAGAATCCTTTTAAGTATTCGAGTTCTTTGTGCGGAAACTTTACTTTATGGTCGTACGCTTGATGCAATCTAGCAATTAACTCGAATTTCTTTCCTTCTCTCCGAATTATCGATTTTAACATTGCAAAGAATTTTTGCTCCTTTAGATCCTGAGAACACGAAAATGTAGCTAAATACCCATCATCTATGATTTTTATCGCTAATTGATTTGCGAGTGCGATAGATTTTAATCCTTTTTTGATACCTTCCGCAAGCAGATCTGGAGGATCAAGAACTATAAAATCGAATCTTTGTCGTCTCAAATACATGGTTTTTAAAACTTCGAATACATTAGCTCTAACTATTTTTGAGTTTTGAACCTGATTTAGCTCGAGGTTCTTCTTTAAAATTTCTATAGCGCTCTTACTCTTATCGATGAATGTTACTTCACTAGTTTTCTCCGAACAAATTATACCGAATGATCCTGTGTAGCAAAAAGCGTCTAACAACTTTTCACACTCTGCAAATCTTTTAACTATTCTCCTGTTTTCTCTTTGATCCAAAAACCATCCAGTTTTTTGACCCCTTGTTGGATCTATCAGAAACTTCTTTCCTTCCTCCACGATAACGCTTCTTGGATCTTCTCCAAAGAGCAACCCTTCTCTCGGATCGAGAAGCTCATCTTCCCTACTTTTTCCAACGCTTTTTTCATAAATAGTTTTTATGGAGGATTCTACTTCTAAAATAGCTTGCTTCACGAGATCTATATTTCGATCAAAAAATGGATTTGAGTTTTGAATAACTACAAGGTCGTTGAATTTATCTACAACCAAGCCGGAGAGATTATCAGATTCTGAGTAAATCCAACGATAGTGACTTCCATAACCGATTTTTTCTCTGTATCTCTTTGCAGTTTTCAACTTCCGAACCAGGTCATCTAAAGGATCGTAGTTTTCGCTTAGCGAAAGTATTCGAATGTATCTTCGGGGGTTTCTTGGATTTATTGTTGCCCAAGCCACGAAAACCTTCCCGTAAACTAACTTTACTAAGCTTCCCGCGGGGATCTCTTTGAACTTAACTTCTTTAACGGAAAAAACTTGCTTTCCTCCTAAAATCTTGTTTCGCACCCGTCTAGAGATTCTTATTTCATACTGCATATTCTAAAGAAAGAAGTAGATAGTAGAACGCGGAATCTTTGTCTCCTTGGGCATAAAGGTCTTTCGCGTACTCGAGATAGCTATAGGCTGATATGGAGAATCCGTTTCGATTGAAATAGTATTCTATCAGTCTTTCGATACTCTTGAAAGCCGTTTCGTTTCTATAGGTTACTAAAGAAGCATAAACTTTTGCCAAATATTCTCTCATCTCGAAACAATCTGTGGTGTTTGGTAGCTGCGGGTAAAGATATCTCATCGCGGTGTAGTCCCTCTTAATTTGAGAGCAGGTGTCTTTTCTATCTATTTGGTTGGCAATTTGGAAGAACTTGTACCATCCCGTTGCCGTGTAATACCTCCAGTATTTTTTGCTTTCGTTGAGCTTCTTAGCCATTTTCAATCTGGAAATAACCTGGTACTTGATCTCCTTACACTCATAGGTATAGCAAAGGGTGTTGTTTACTTGCGAAAGTATTCTGCTTATCATTCTGTTAACTTGATCGTCCGTGTAGTTGACTTCGTAACTCTCTGACTTGATTCTAAAGCAGTAACTGGCAGCGGAATAGTAGTCTCCTTTCTCCATGAGCGCCTGAACGGTCTCGTTGGATATCCCTTTACACATATCTTGTGCGATCTCGCGAATAACATACTTATACGATTCGGGAACGGAAAACGACACATTTACAGTCTCGTTGAAATAAATCTTTAGCAAATCTAGGATAGTGTATGCCGAAACTATGTGCTTTCCAGAAGTGGGAGCAACTAACTTGTTAGAAACCTCTAAGCTCGCGTTAATTTTCTGCAGAATCCCTGCTACGGGCGCGATGACCCCATTTGGTAACATAAATCCTGTTATTGGATAGTCGTGGTTCCTAATCTTGTGTTTTAGGTGTTTCTCGAAGAATGATAGAATTAAAAGGGAAAAACCAGCAGTTCCTGATAGACCTTCTCCGTAGATCACATCGTTGGAATAAAATAAGTACGAATATCGATCGCAGTCGTCAAACAACTTGCAAACGGCGTCCTTTGCAAATACAAATCCAACCGAAGATTCCTTTTCGAAGAACGGTGGTAAACTAATAAAAACTTTCCCCGTTCCCGAGAGAACGTTGAGACAAAAACGCGTAATTACACCTTTGTTATCAGAAACAGCTGGTATGTATATACAATCAGTGTACACGGTTTTATTACCCGTAACATAGCTTTTTGGATAAGATTTAAAGCTTGAAAACGCTTTTGGAAACGCTGTTTCGATTAAAATTCCACCAACTATTCCAAAATAAATCGCAGCAGCAATTAATACGACCCAAGTAAGCTTATTTCTTTGCATGACTGTCTTTTGGATTAAAAGTTTTAAACGATAATCTAAAGCCTTTATAAACATTTTCTGGGCTAAGTAAGAATGCCACAGCATGGTCTACATAGACCCAGAAGAGGTTCGATGGGTTTCTGGCATAGAAAACGAGCTAGCAGGATTTATCCCCGAATAAAGAGCTGGCCAAAGATCAAGGATACAAAACCCGTAGCATTTGCTGGATACAAAGTCGGAATGACTCACGTATTCATCAAAGACAATAGAAAGAACTCCGTTACGAAAGGGGAGGAGATTTATGTTCCAGTAACTATCATCGAAGTTCCTCCCCTAAGAGTAGCTGGTGTAAGGCTTTACAAGTTGACCTTAAATGGATTCAAGAGTTTAACTGAGGTTTGGTCTCCGAATACTGATCCAAGGATAAAGAGAAAAATATCTACGTTCAATGTTAAAGACTTTGACGCCAAGTTAAACAAGATTGAATCCGAGCTCCTACCAGAAGCTTCTATGCTTAAGTTAATAGTCCATACGCAACCCTGGTTGGCTGGAATTGGAAAGAAGACTCCAGAGGTGTTCGAGATTCCTCTTGGAGGAGAGAATGTTGAAGACGCTTGGAACTACGCTAAAAATCTTTTAGGAAAAGACCTACCAATTACAGAAGTATTCTCGGAAGGAGAGCAAGTAGATGTAATTGCAGTTACAAAGGGTAAAGGATTTGAAGGGGAAGTAAAAAGATTTGGGGTCAAAATAGCTCCGAGACCTCATAAAGACGATAGAAGAGCGAGAGGAGCCAAGTCTAAGGGTGCTTGGGGATATCATAGAATCTTACCAACAACTCCCATGCCCGGTCAAACGGGATACCATAGAAGAACAGAGTATAACAAGTGGTTGATAAAAATTTCGGACAAACCCGAAGAGATTAATCCTCCATCTGGATGGCCGCACTATGGATTGGTTAGATCTGCTTGGATAGCTCTTAAAGGGACTGTTCCAGGTCCAGCCAAGAGGTTAATTGTTTTGAGAAAGGCAATAAGACCTAACGAAAAGATACCATCTGAAGCTCCAGAGATTACTTACATCTCCTTAGCGGCGAAGAACTAATATGTTTTCTTTTTTCCAAAAGCTTAGATCTAGATTATATTGGTACAGTGTAAACAGGAAGCTTCAAAATATAATTTTTATCGTGATCGCAGCTGGGTTCTTAATTGGTTTTTATTTTCTGTTTAGTAGAGTAGTATTTCCGAAAAAGACTGTTTATGTTATAAGAATCACCGATTTCATTAGCTATGACACGATGGACATCGATAGACTTTATAACTTTCTGAAGACTTTTCATGGAGATGGAATTCTTCTTTACATCGATTCTCCTGGCGGGGGAGTTGAGACCTACAGAATCGTCGAAGCCATAAAGAATGTTTCTGCCCCTAAACTATGTTATATTCATTATTATGGAACTTCGGGGGCTTATTGGATTTGTTCTCAAGCTGATAGAGTTGTTGCAGAACCTTATGCAATTACGGGCTCGATCGGAGGAATTATTGAATATCTCGACTTCTCGGGGCTACTCAAAAAATTAGGAATAAATCCAATCATTATCAAGGTTGGGAAGTACAAGGATATAGGAAATTCGTTTAGAAATATCACTCCCGAGGAGCGAGACATTCTCTATCGTAAGCTCAAGCTCTTTGTAGACGTATTCAAGCAGGATGTTCTTGATAAGAGAAATATAACAAACGTTTCTGAAGCATTTTCTGGGGAATGGTTCTTTGGAGTCGAGGCTAAGAAACTGGGGTTGATTGACGAGCTTGGAGACTACGAAACTGCTAAGGAAGAGATGGCTAAGCTCCTGAATACGAGCGTCGACAACATAAACTTCGTAACTGTTTCCTTTGAAAAGGAAAAACCTTTGCTTCTAAAACTGCTGGGCTTTTCAATTGGAGATTTAGTTAAAAAAGTAATTATCTCTTAGCAGCTCTTATTTTTTCCTTTATTTCGTCTAGCTGCACTTCCAATTCCTGCTTGGCTTTTTCTAACTCTTCAATAGCCTTGGAAAGCGTGTTTATTACATCTTCTTTGCTCTTCTCTACAAAAGTTTGGTCTCCAACGTTTACTAAAATTTTGTTAGTGTCTTTCACATCAACCTTTACGAAAATAAATCCTCCAAGGTTAACATAAGTCTCTCCTTCCTTTAGATCCTTTAAACCATCCTTTAAAATCTCGTACTCGGCGATTCGGCGAACTATTTCTTCATATTCCTCTCTCAAAGCATAATAAAGCTCTAACAGTTCAGAACTCTCCATTTTGAACGGCTTCTATGAACTTTTTGAGCTGAATATCTTGAACTTCCTCTGGAGAAATTTCTCTAACCTCCTCTATCTTGATCTGCGTTCTCTTAACCTTGTGAACTCCTCCATAAATGGAATAAATCTTTTCGAGAGCGTCCTTCTCAGAAACTGCAGAGATTTCGACATCGAACGGCATTACAACCTTTCTATAGGTTGAAATACCTTCTTTTTTCTTCTTAGCCCTCAAGAGCTTTCGTTTGAATATAACTCCCTTAACACGAAAGATCTTTCTCTCCATTTTCTATTTACTGGGTAAGGATTTAAAAGTTAATTCTAGCTTAATTGCATGCGCGTAGCGAAGCTCTGCATTAACGGAGTGAATCACATTGGATTGCTTCTTCATCTAGTCGATGATGCTGTTATCGTGTCTAATTCCGTCGATGATAAGTACTTAAGTATCTTTGACTGCAAAATCGAAAGAGTAAGTTCCGAACTCGTAACTCCTTACATCTTAGAAGCTCCGGATTACGTAATACTATCTAAGAACGCGCCGGACGACATTATAAAGGTCGTTCAAAAATATTACGATGTTAAGCTTGTAGATTCTGTCGAAAACCTTTTAGGAAACGTATTTTTGGTCGGAAAAAACGAGATCTTGTTTTCTAGCGCCAAGAAAAGAGATGTCGAGTTAGTTGTTAAGCTTATGGATCTCCCCGCTAGAAGAGTTAAACTCCATTATTCTATCGGGTCGATCGTTAAAACTTACAGAGATAAAGCGCTAGCTAGCCAAGATCTCTCGGATAAAGTTCTAGATCTCATTAAAGAAGCTCTTGGTGTGAAGAGTTTTGACGTGGCTTCTGTAAACTTTGGAAGCCCATACCTTCGTTATGGAATAGAGTTAAACGATGATTACTTAATTGTAGGCGAGCTCACAACCGGTCACGAACTGGTTAGAATTGAGGAGTTTTTCTTTGGAACAAATCCATAATTCAATCAAAACGCTTGTTCTCGTCATTTTGATAGTATTAAACCTTTTGATATTCCTGTAACCTCAATTTTTGTCTAGGAGCTCCTTTTGAGTTCGAAACGCTACGACTATGTAAGATAAATATAGGGCTTGAGGGTTCCTAACAGAGGCAACCTTGTGATTGGTAAAAACTTAATCATGATTCTAAGTAGCAACGTTTAGCAATTAAGTTAAGCAAAATGTAATATAAAAAGGAGCACTAAGAAGCTATATGCAGATCCCATTTATTTTTAAAAGGAAGAAGGAAAATAATGCTGAAACACCTCCAAAGGTGGAAGAACCAAAACCTCCCGCGTGGCTTGACCAGGTAAAGCAAATGACTGAAAGCGTGACCAACTTCTCTAAAGCGATAAGAAACCTCGAAGCCAGAACACAAGACATCATGGAAAAGCTTGATAACATTGAGGAAAAAGTGTCCCAGCACGATTCCGATATTACCAGCCTCAAAGATTCTCTCGAAAAAATGTTTGTTCTTTATGATTGGCTCATGAAGCAATACAATCCTTTCATTGAGGAAGAAACCAAAGTTAA
>CAYXSZ010000051.1:0-3051 GCA_964468425.1 Candidatus Woesearchaeota archaeon
TCCAGGGAAAACCCTGTTTAAATCTGAATCGATGTATCTTACCCGTTTTTCCATTGCAAGAGTATTTGCTAAGATCAATTTTATTTCACCTTTAGTTGGTTTTATTTTCTCGAGGTTTTCTATGATGTGCTTCCCAATTAGTTCGTCTCCGTGGACGCATCCTACCACTGCTACTCTTGGAAAACCTTCTCCAATTTTTTTAACGATCATAATTTAACGATAATTAACATCGCGTCGCCCCTCGAATAGTCCAAAACGCTGTCGAAGTATCTATTGACGGTTTCATCTGGCGATCTTGGTATTTCTTTGTACAGGCTTCTTCCATAAACGCCACCGAAAGATAAAATCATCTGGAAGATCGCAATTTAGTATGCTTTTACACACAGCGCGTCCCACTTCCTTGATTTCGGGGGGTATGTCGCTGCTATACATGTTTGGATAAACCTTTCCATGATTTTGTTTAGCAACCCTCGTAGCGATATAGTACATCACAGGATTTTGCGTTCTTAATGCTAAGTAGTCGCAATCGTAATTGTCTAGAACTAGCGAAAGGGATTTACTCAAATATCCTTTTCCTTGGAAGGTTTTCTTAACTACGACGCCATTCAGATATATAATACTGTCTAAAGTTATGTATCCTGCGAATCCCACGATATCTTCCTCCAAAACAAATAAGTGTACTATATCTGAACTTTCTACGTGTTCTTTTACGTCTTTTGGATCCATAGTAGTTCCAAATCCATCCGACGCGACTTCTACAAGCCTTTCTAGTGTACGCTGATCTACTCGTTGTAGCTCAACAACAGAGCCACCGGCAAATCATAATAAAAGAAGGGAATTAAAAATTTATAAGATTAACCAGGTACAGCGATTTTAATTAGATCCAATCGAGAATTGTGGGTTGTGCGTCTAATTTAAATCGATAACGTTACCTTTTTCGATAACTGCTATGACTATCATCAATATTTTAGGCTATTTGAACTTAAAAATCCGTATAATTTTAGTGTCGGGACTGCTACGTTTTGTAGCTGCATATGCCTGTTGTAGTAAAGTCTTAAGTCATAAATGCGAGTATACAGTCAGGTATATAGATTACTGACTATTTTTTACAAAGGGTGAAGTTAAATATTTAATCGATCTTAACTCTTGTTTTGAAAGATATCTTAATACGACAATATCATTATTTATGGTGATTAACCCGCTATTTCTGGATGCTTCTATAAGCTCATTCTCATCGATGTTAAAATCTTTGCAGAAACTTCTAACTGCGACTCCCGATTGCATTTCTTTTCCAAATCCTTCGTAGAGATAAAGTACTAAGGGATCCTCTATTAATCGATTCCAGGTAATCACTTCCCTAAACAAATCATAATGTTTTCCCTTTGAATAAGAAGTTGCTTTTTCTTTTAACCAATTTTTAGAAGAAGAACGCAAAATTTTTAAATTATTTAACATTTTGTTGTACCATTCATCTCCACCCTCTAAGTACAGCAATATACACAATTTAAAGTAAGTGTCATAGTATATAGCGTGTTTGTCGTGTCTCCCTTCCCAATTCAACCTATTATATAAATGATTTCTAATTAATTCTTTTCCAAAAATCTCAGCGAATTCGTAGGAAGCGAAAAAATCTGCAAACCCCTCTTCAAAATAATGGCAAAACCAACCCGATTTTATTGGTTTGTATTTTTTGCCCAATACGTGATGAACGGATTCATGTAACAACACCCAAGATAAAAATAAGGGTCTGCTTTTGAGTCCACTATTTATGTAAATCCCTGGTTTTATTCCATATCTTTCCCAATATTTTCCTAAATCATATGCGGTAAAATTTTTCGATTTCGTTATAGGGTTTCTTTCTACAAAGTGTATATCCAAACTTACTTCTAGCTTAGACTTAACAACTTCTAGAATATCACTAACATCAGCATCTCTTACAGCTTTCTTGTATTTACTGTAGTTTTTTAAAGTGGTCAACACATCTTTCCCTACGAAGTGCTTAAACGCGTTCTCCCTATTAATTTCTTCTACCTGTAGTAATCGTTCGGCGACTTCCTTCAACCTTTTCAATTCAACCCTATCTTCGTTTTTAAAAATTAATTTTTTACAAAAGCTTTCATAAAATAACTTAGGATACGCTGTTCTAATCGGGCTATGATACGCGCAATCGCAAAACTCGTTGAATGAGATAATTGTCATTACCTTTTAGTTTAGCAAACTTTTTAAACTTTGAAAATTGGCGAAGCTTTCGGGTTTTCTCAAATCTCTGCGCATCCCCTAAACAAAAATAGCTAAAAAGCAAATAAACTGTTGAACTAGCAACCATTATTTGAGATTACGAGGATGAAAAAGAAATCTCTTGGTTTAATAAGAGAGCTAAAATTAAGTTTGTTCCTCTCTGGAAGTGGTTATTAGGTATTTAGTATGAAGACAAAAACTTAAATTTTTGTATTTATAATAGAGAATATCATGGATGAACAGATGATTAGAGATTATATTGCAAGTTTTCGGTTGAGAGAATTTGGCAATATGGTAGAAAGAGAACTGGAAGTTAGCGTAGTAAAAGATAAAGCCACCACTATTATTGGTCCCAGAAGGTCTGGAAAAACGTTCTTTTTCTTTAGCTTAATATCAAAACTTGAAAGGGATGATGTGTTATACTTAGAATTCGAAGAGCCGTTTTTAAAGAATCTATCAGCCGAAGATGTTTTAAAAATAGTGCTAAAAATCTTTCCATCCATCGTTAAGAAACCACCGAGATATATTTTTCTGGATGAGATCCAAAACATAAAGGATTGGGAATCCCTCGTAAGAAGCCTGCTAAACAGGGGATTCTTCGTTTTCATTACAGGTTCTTCTTCCAAGCTTTTAAGCAAGGAGATAGCAACTCAGTTAAGAGGGAGAACCCTAACCTACCTCCTTCTCCCCTTTTCCTTCAGAGAGTTTTTGAGGGCTAAAGGAGTAAATATTGATATCAATTTGCTGAGCAGTGTTGGGAAGATCCTTTCCTATCTAAGAGATTATATTGAATGGGGAGGGTTCCCCGAAATA
>CAYXSZ010000052.1:0-4025 GCA_964468425.1 Candidatus Woesearchaeota archaeon
GATTGAAGATTTGAATAACGTAACATTTGTTCCAGAATTCGCTAAAGAAGCGTTTTCCAATGTAATTAAATTTGCTCCGGACTGGGTAATTACGAGGCAACGCTATTGGGGTGCTCCTCTTCCAATTTGGAAGTGTCCAAACGGACATGTCAAAGTAATCGGAAGTATCAAAGAGTTAGAAGAGCTAACCGGTAGGAAGTTCAAAACGGTCTACATCATCATTAAAAAGAGCGAGTACGCCGAAGAATTAATTAAGGAACATTTGGGCGATGTAAAGTTCGTTAGAACTAGCGAAGATAAGATTTTAGATGACATCGAGACTGCAGAAAACAAGACGGTTTTAGTTTTGGAGAATCTAAGTGAGGAAATAATCAGGAAGCTCGAAGAAAAGTATTACGTCGTTAGATCGTTCGGGAGAGAGGATTATGAATTGATTAGAGTATACAACTACGACTTACACAGACCCTTTGTCGATGGTATAAAATTCAAGTGTCCAGAATGTGGTGAAGAGATGAAAAGACTTCCAGATGTCTTGGATGTCTGGATAGATTCCGGTTCGGCGCCCTTCGCTTCAAGGAAGCCAGCTGTATTTCCTCTAGATTTTATAACCGAAGGTTACGACCAGCTAAGAGGTTGGTTCTACTCACTTGCGGTAATTGGAAAGATATTCTTCGGAGAAATTCCATACAAAACAGTTTATGTCCACGGATTCGTCCTAGACGAGCACGGAAGAAAGATGTCAAAGTCGCTCGGCAACGTAATATTCCCTATGGAACTTATAAACAAATATGGAGCCGATTCTGTAAGAGCTTACTTCGCTAGCGTTTGTAAGGCTTATGAGGAAGTTCGACTGAGTGAAAAAGAAGTTAAGAATAAGTTAGACAACTTGAATGTTCTCTGGAACACTCACCTATACCTGCTCGAACAATCGAGATATTTTAATGTAAATCCTTCGAAGGAGTCTCCAAAGGAGCTTGAACCCATCGATAAATACATGTTACATCTTGTTGAGAAGACTAAAAAGGAAGTAGAAGAGTATATGGAGCGCTATGAGCTCTGGAAAGTTTGTAGAGCTCTAGAAAATCTTTATCTCGAGCTTTCAAGATTTTACATTAAGATGAACAGAGAAAGGCTCCAGGAAGATCCAAAAACAGTACTGTGGGTTATTTACAAATCCTTACTCGAGATAATCAATATGTACTCAATAATAGCTCCATATATCACTGAAAAGATTTATCAGAATTTAAAGGAAGCATTTGGACTCGAAAAAGAGTCAGTTCACTTTTTGGAGTGGCCAAAGGTTTATGAAGACTACATAAACGAGGAGCTTGAGAGAGAAGTTGATCTTTTCAAGCGAATTCTCGAGAGTGGATTAGCGCTGAGGGATAGATTAAGAATTTCGTTAAGATGGCCCCTAAAAGAAGTTTATATCCAAACGGATGACGAACAGGTTAAGAAAGTCATAGAAACATTTAGAAAACTTATTATAACGAAGTTGAACGTTAAAGATGTAAAAGTACAAAATATCCCAAGAAATCTTGAAAGTATAGAGGAATTACGCTTTAAGCTAGCTTACAACACGGAAATGACTGAGGAGCTGGTCAAAGAAGGTCTTCTCCGAGAACTTCAGAGAAGACTTCAAAATATCAGAAAGGAGATGGGTTTGAGTAAAGGAGAAAAAATAGTGTTCGTGATAGAAGCAGACGATTTTGTTAAAGAAGTCGTTGCGCAAAATCTACGAAGTTTATCAAGCGTTACTGACTCCACTATATTCTTAGAACCCATTAAAATTGAAGTCCAGAAAGAAAAGGAGTTTGAGATTGCAGGACACAAAATAAGAGTTTCTGCAGGCTTCGTATAATTATTTTTTAGCTTGTTAGTTGTAACTTTTTAAAGTTTTTAGCATAGAAAAAAGTTATATGGCAAAGTGGAGTGTGAGTAATTTGGTTGTTTCTGCGGATATAAAGGCGAATATCCCCTTAGAAAAGCTCGTTGTGGAGCTTCCAAACGCCGAATACAATCCAGATCAGTTCCCGGGATTGATTCTTCGCATTGAGGACAACGCTCCTACTATGCTGATTTTTAATAGCGGTAAGGTTATTATCACCGGTAGCAAATCGTTCAAACAAGCTAAGGAAGCTATTGAGAGGCTTAAGAAGGTGCTGAAGCAATTAGGAATCGAAACTCCAAAAGATTATGAAATGACTGTTCAAAATTCTGTTATCAATGGTAGTTTCGAGTACAACAACATAGATCTCGGAAAAATGGTTCTCGAACTAGACTTCGTTCAGTACGATCCTGAGCAGTTTCCGGGGGCTATCGTTAAGTACCCGCCCGAGGGTGGAAACACAACTTTCTTAGTGTTTCGTACTGGAAAATTCGTTTGCACCGGAGCAAAGTCTCAGGAGGAGGCTGAAAAAGTTATTAAAGAATTTGAAAAGAAAATAGTTAGCAAGTACGCAAAGAAGTAAAAACCTTTTATTTTTTATCAACTTATTTTCATATGCGGGAGCTAAAAACAGGTACTACAATTGTTGCGATCAAGGCAAAAGATGGTGTTGTGGTAGCTTCTGATCGGAGAGCAGTGCTTCTTACTTACATAGCCAGCCGAGATTTTCCCAAAATCTACAAAATCACAGATAATGTTGTAATAGCCGCGGCAGGAGTTGCCTCCGATTTTCAATTTCTCGCCAAGATTCTTTCTGCAAATATGAAGTTAAAGGAACTTCGATCTGGAAAGAATGTGACTGCTAAAGAAGTTGCGAACTTTCTTTCAACGTTAATGTACTCTCATAAAATGTTTCCGTACCTCGTTGAGGTCGTAATCGCTGGAAAAAACAACGGAGGCTACGGAATTTACTCTCTAGATCCTGCAGGAGGAATTAACGAAGAAAAGGACTTTTGTGCGTATGGAAGTGGAATGATGTTTGCTCTGGGAGTTCTTGAGAGTAACTATAAAAAAGATATAACTGTAAAAGCTGCTAAAGAACTTGCAAAACAAGCAATTCTCGCAGCTATTCAGAGGGATACAGGTTCTGGAGACGGGATTGAAATCGTAACAATAACGAAAGATGGGGTAAAACAAGAATTAATAAAATTAAACGAAATTCATCGAGCCTCTGTAGAATAATTTTTTTATTATTCTCAAAATCAAACCATTGACCTATCTGAATAATGAACTGTATATCTCTTAGGTTTTAGAGTTTCCTTTAGAAACCTCCAAGCCTTCCATGGGTCTGTATGTTCTCCACAGGTATAAATATCGATAGTAACGTACTTGTATTCCTTCCAAGAATGGATTGCGATATGACTCTCATTAACTAGTGCTAAAACAGATATTCCTCCTTTTTCTCCTTCTATTTTCCAAGATTTGATTTCAATGAGGGTAGCGCCTGCGAGTTCTACCGACTTTTTAACCAAATCCTCTCCAAATTTTGTATCTTCATAAATTTTATCCTCTTCGACTTCATAAAAGCTCCCATAAACGTGTTTTCCATAAACTCTTTTTTCCATGAATAAATCGTGAAATTAAAGTTTGTAAATATTTTTTAAGTAATTGAGAAGTTCAACAAGGTTATGAAAAACCATATCAGCTCCAGCTCGAACGAGTTCCTCTCTTGAGCTTTTTCCTGTTAGAACTCCAAATGCTGTAAAACCACCATCCTTTGCAGCGATTATTCCATAATCCGAATCTTCTATAACTATAGAATCCCTTGGATCAATGTTTAGAAGTTTAGCAGCCTTCAAAAATATTTCTGGATTAGGTTTGGCTCGGTTTACATCCTCCTTTGTAACAACTACATCAAAAAACTTTCTCAGATCAAAAAGTCTAATATTGTATTAACTTCCTCTTTCGCAGAGGAAGAAGCAAGAGCAGTTTTAATACCTTTTGATTTTAAATAACTAAGAATTTTTTTAACCCCAGGTAAAAGTTTGACATCTTTCATATGTTCTTGAAATTTTTGCTTCTTTATCTGGTTTAAATATTCAATTTCTTTACTAGAAAGCGAAAACCCTTTTCTTTC
>CAYXSZ010000053.1:0-6672 GCA_964468425.1 Candidatus Woesearchaeota archaeon
TTTTTATAATACTCTTTCCAAGTTTTTACATCTATGATATGTACTTCAAATGGATTTGGTCTTCCAATTCGCTTTTCAACTAATACCCTAAATTTTGCCCTTTCATATTCATCAACTTTCTTTCTTAAAACAATAGCAATATCTATATCGCTTTGCGGTTTATAGTCTCCTCTAACTACGCTACCAAACACATATAAAGCTACAAAATTTTTACCAAAATATTCTTCTGCCAGCTTCTTAATTATCTTGGAAAATTTTATATAATCTTTTCTATATTCCTCATAATTTTCTTATAATACCTTCTATTAGTTTTATAACCATCTTTTAAATTCGGATTTAAATTTGTCGACGAGCTTAAAACATTCTATTGCAGTCTTTTCTCCGTATTCTGTGTCCGTATATCTAGCTCCAATATAAGCGTCTTGTAAGATATCGATAATTATTCTATTTTCTTGAGAAAATCTTTTGCTTTATTATCTACTTTACTTAAACTCTCAAAAAGTAAAACCAAATTGTGAGTTCTTGGAAAATCTTCAAATGTTTTGTACAAAATGTGTTTTATGTAGAGCTGCAAAGCTTGTTCTAACATAAAAATAGCATAAGTATAATCATTGTTTTCGAATGCTAATCTTGCTAATTTTTCAAACCTTTCTGCCTTGTTTTTTAGGAAGTTCATAAATTATTTATTTATTTTAAAGCAATTTAAAAATATGGTAAAAATATTTCTTAAAGGTGAAAACGTAAGTTTGGGAGTAATTGATAAGGAATCTCAACAATTTTTGGGATGGGCTGGAAAGATGATACCTTCTAAAGAAACGATCGAAGAAAGATATAGAAAAGTTTAATTTCACCTTTCATTAAAAGAGTTTTCTACGCAACGAACACTCCCCTGTCATACAAGGCTATCAAAGCTATGCCATCCTTTAAGAAAGTAATTATAACTGGATTTGACTCAGAAATTGCTTTCCAGAATTCTGTAAGCGTATAGACTTGGTGATGAAGGATTCCTCGAGTACCAGCATTGCATACAATTTCTGCTTTAATTCAGTAAAAGTATGCTGTTTTACGTCAGTGTCGTCAATTACAACATAAACATTGGTATCCGATTTAGGAGTACCTTCCCTTTACATAACATTAATAAATACAGATATCATCGGATGCTCCTCTTTCAGGTGCGTAGCATACTCTAAAGGATCGTTTAATACCATGTTCACAACATCTATCGGGTTTATGTGAGAAGCGATGGAAACAATTGCCAACGGGAAGGCGAAACCCTGCAACATAAGAGGTTTTGTATATGATTTTTAGGCTTTGCCATCTGGATATTGTTGTGAAGATGTGAGATTTTCCTCTAGCATTTCTTAATCAATTTTCGAGCTCTACACTGGAAGATTAGAAACTTCCTGGAACTACCAAGATAATTCCATTATGAATTATTTTTCAAACAATTTAACTAAAAACCTTGGAATGTCTTCCTCCTCTAAAACTATCACACTTTTTGGATACCTCCTGTGAGGCTTCCCCACCTTGACTTCTACTTTTAGGTTATCTGCAATAGCGTCAATTTCGTAAGAGTTCTTGTAATAATAGATTTCTCCGAATTTTCTGTAGAGATGCTCTTGGACGATCCATTCATAGAGGAAATCTTTTCTCACTTCCTTTCTACACCACAGTGCGAAAGCTCTAGTAATGAATGGATCTCTGAACATTATTTTCTTTTCTTTCCTAAACGAAACTTCCCTATCCTTCCAGTAAATAACTTTGGCTAAAAATAAGTCTTGAAACATCTCTATATAACTCTCTACAGTTTTGTGTGATATGCCAAGTTTTTGGGCAATTGAATGATACGATAAAGCTGAGGGAACCATATCAAACAAAGTTGAAATTATTTTCTTAGCCAACTCTATACTTTTATCTAAACTGACTATTTCTCTTTCGAAAGCTTTAATAAATTCGTCTTCAGAAAAAATTTTATTAATGGGCTTTGGAAATCCTCCAGATAAAGTATATTCTTCAAATATTTCTTGAATTTCGTGATCTTTTTTACTATCTACACCCACCACCTCTAAGAACTCTGGAAAAGATAGTGGTAAAGCTAAAATATCCTTGCCTTTTCCTCTCCTTCCGATAAAGGATTCTGCGTGCTTGAGAATGTTTATCGTTGAAGATCCGCTAACTATTATAACATCCCTTTCAAATTCTCCTAGATCAACGAATCCTTTAACAATCCTATACCATTCCTTGAGATATGATGCCTCATCTAGAAATATGAAGGAAGTTTTAACATTTTCCTTTTTCCTTAGCTTAAAGTAATACATTAAAGCTTCTCTAAACTCTTTTACATCTGCGAATAACTCTAAATCTAAATACAAAACTTGAAATGGATTTCCAGTTTTGGAAAGAATGTGTTTAATCAATAACTTCAAACCAGTTGTTTTCCCAACCTGTCTTGGACCGATGACGAAGTTTAGGCTAAAGGGTTCCAAGGAAATTTCGTCAAGCCATCTTGGAATCCACTTTATTTTCATTAAATTGTAATCTTTCAGGTGTTTATCTTTCTCTTCCCAGCTATCTCCTTCCCACCAGGGATTTAATTTCCATAGTAATTCCATTGGTAATATTGCTACCAAGATGTTTATAAATCTTTGATATTGTCAATAAAGTTAAAGTCGTGGTACAAATCCAACTAATTTGTACCTAATTGCTCTGGAACAACTTCATTAAAAACTTCAGTATATCTCCCTTTTAAAGAATATTCATGATTAGTAGAATCAATATGTTATTAGCTTTCGTTTTAATGTTGATAACATTAAGTTTATGGTGAACTGGTGCGATCTAAAGATCATATCGGTTTCTGCTAAATATTTTGCGAATAACTTTTGCTATAAATTTTAATATTCAATTTGAACGATTGTAATATTTGAAAATGACGAATATTGTAGTATTCAACATCTTTTCTTTGTGTGACATGCCGAGTTTTTTGGGAAATTGTAATGGTAGAGGGGGTGTGGTCGCCCAGATCACCACGCAAGTATTTCTACTTCGAAAGAAACGTACATTCTATGGCAGTTGGAAGAGAATACTTGGCTCTTTACTTGCTGTGCAAGTTGTACCTAGAACAGGGAGAGCCTGAAGGCTTCGTAGAGTTTGAAGACCTTGAAGATTTGGCAGAAGATTTGTTTCAAGAGGAGATCACAGCTGACGATCTTCGAAGAAGTCTCGAATTTTGGCAGGCTTTTTACGATTTCGAGGTCTTAAATAACCAGATTCTGTGCAGAATCCCTAGATACCTGGCTGAGTTTATAGTAAATGTTTTCGAGGATTCCATCAAGGCGCACCCACTCGTCCTAATAGCTAATCCGAGAATAGGTAGAAACTAATTTGATTTTGAAGCTCGGAGCTCCCCTTTCCTCGTTTTTTGATTTTTAATACATCCTTTGCTCCTCCAACCAAACCTATCTCCGCGAAGCAGACTTCGCAATTTTCCCTCAGTTGTTGCAATGTGTAGGCTAGGGGAATATCGCTCCAAAACTAAAAAGTATCTGGACGAGTTTACACCACCTTATGGTAGAGTCATTTATAAACAGTTTTATCAGCTTAAATCCTTCGAAGCCTAAAAACAAAGTTTAAGAAAGAGTTAAACCGTTTAAAAATAAATGGATAAGCGTTGGGACTTTAGGCTCGTGGAAGAGAAATATAAGAGATCGAAGAAGCGCTGGGAATCTGAGGGAGACCAGCTGGTTTTCATAGACACACCACCTCCATATCCAGGACCAAATTGGCATATAGGAGCCGTTTTGTCATACACTTTGCAAGATTTCGTAGCCAGATCCTTAAGAAAGCTCGGATACAAGGTAGTATTTCCCTGTTGTTTCGACGGAAATGGAATACCGATAGAACTATACCTCGAGAAGTACAAGAAGATTTATCCGAAAGATTACCCGAGAGAAGAGTTTGTTAAAATTTGTAGAAAAGTTTTAGACGAGTGGAGAGCAAACATGAAAGGAATTCTCGTAAATTACTTGTGTTCGATGGATTATGATAACATCTATAACACGGATGACCACGATTATAGAAAGTTTACTCAGGAAACTTTCAGAAAACTGTGGAATGAAGGGTTGATCTACAAAGGAAAGAGACCTTCCCTGTACTGTCCGAAGTGCAAAACCGTTATCGGGGAGAGCGAAGTTGAGTACAAAACTGAAAAGGGTAAGCTAGTCTACATAAGGTTTAAACTTAAGGATTCCGAGGATTACATAACTATAGCCACCACCCGTCCCGAATACCTCGGAGCTTGTAAGCTCATATTAGTTCATCCGGATGACGAGAGATACAAGAATTACCATGGAAAGAAAGCAATAGTCCCTATTTACAACAGAGAAGTTGAAATAAGACCACATCCCAATGCGAATCCAGAGTTCGGTACGGGAGCTGTGATGATTTGTTCGTTTGGTGATTGGTCCGATGTCCAAATCTTCAGAGAGTTCGGTTTAGAGCCTGTAGAAATAATAGATCTGGATGGGAAGTTCAAAATAGATCCTATAAGGGGGTTGTCTACTAAAGATGCCAGAGAAAAGATGATAGAAGTTTTAGAAAGAGAAGGATTTGTCGAAAAGATCGAAGACATAGAACACGACGTTCCCGTTCACGAAAGATGCGAAACCGAAATAGAAATCGTTCCTATAGAGGCGTATTTCTTAAAACAATTGGAATTCGTCGAAGACTTAAAGGAAATTATAAAATACATAAAGTTCTATCCCGAGAGGTATAGACAAAATCTTGTCAACTGGATAAACAGCTTGAAGACCGATTGGCCAATATCGAGGAACAGGTACTACGCTACGGAAGTTCCCGTATGGATATGTGAGAAATGCAACCATGTAGAGCTGGGAGAAGGATATGTAATTCCCTGGAAGGAGGAAAAGGTTTGTCCCAAATGCGGAGCCAAGATGAGAGGGGAAACAGATGTATTAGACACTTGGATGGACTCGTCAATCTCCGTTTTATATCTTGTAAAAAGTTATTGCGAACGAGAAAATCTGGATTGGAGAGAAGCTTTCAGGAAAGCAATAACCATAAGACCTCAAGGTTACGATATAATAAGAACTTGGCTTTACTACTCTATATTAAGAGTTTATCAGCTGGAGGGAACGAACGCATTCGATTGGGTCATAATTAACGGAATGGGGCTAGACAAACATGGAAGAAAAATGAGTAAAAGATACGGAAACGTAATAGATCCTGTGGATCTCGTAGAAAAGTACGGAGCGGATGCTATTAGATTTTGGTTCGCTATGGAGGTCCAGGTCGGAGAAGATTATAGAATAAACGAAGACAAAATAGCAGGTATATCCAAGTTCTTTAACAAGCTTTGGAACATCGCAAGATACATTAAACAGTATCCCAAAGTTGATTCGGTCAAGGATCTCTATCCAACTGACGAATGGATCGTTGAAGAAGCAAAGCTATTAGAAAAACGAACCATCGAGCATCTAAAGAACTTTGAGTTTTGTAAAGTTGCAAGAGAGCTTTACAACTTCGTATGGGACAAGTTTGCGAACCATTACATTGAGTTATCAAAAAACAGAGCAAAGAATGGAGATCAAAGAGTGTATTACACGCTATACTATGTTATGGACACCGTGCTAAGGATTCTAAACATCTTCTCACCCGCAACGACCTGGTATCTTTACAAGGAGCTTTTTGGAGAGGATGTCGAGGTAAAGAAGCTCAACGATCCAGGGAAAATTAAGCACGAGCTTATATTCAAAGGTAAGAAACTTTTAGAGTTCAACAAGGAGGTCTGGAAAATCAAAACTGAAAGGGGAATGAAGCTGAAGGATGAAATTCAAATAGAGATTCCCAAGGAGCTTAAGGATTTTGAAGAGGACTTAAAAGCCATGCACCACATTGTTACTTAATTTTTTGGCTATGAATCTTTAAAAGTTTCTGAGATAAAGTCTCTTTTCTGGTGAACTTCACTAGAGAATTTAAAACCATAAAAGACTGTGTAACTTGAATTCACTCCTCGCCACAGAGATTGTTACTGTGCTTTGATTCGTTTGGTTCTAGTATTGTTAAAAATCTAATTGATTTCGAGGGAGGAAAACGCTGCAGTCTTGAAAAATTGACGAAAAAGTTAAAAAATAAGACTATTTCATAATTCCAGCGGGCTTTTCTACAGCTATCGGGCGAGTTTCGTACACGAGCTTTCCTGTTAGATCTAGTTCTTTTACTAAGCTCCAGTTGTTCATGTCCCAAACCTTTAACTTCCAATAGGATGCGGTAATGAGGTAATTGTCGATGTACAGTTCTCTTCTAACGTCTGGGTGCTTCAGTTCACTTACGAGCTTTAATCCGTTATCAGAAACTTTCACAACCAGCACTTTATCCTCGTTTCCATATTGATTAATGCACTTTATGAACGATTCTGCAAAGGAGCAATATCTATATATTGGAACCTCTACCGGTATAAACGCTAAGTGGTTATCTTCATCGTACAAAAATGCGTGGTGGTTGAACGCGAACCTCCTAGATAACTCAGAGCTTCCCTTAACAATTATTTTATCAACTTCTCTTGGATTCTCGTAGTCTGAAACGTCATAAAGAGCCACCTTCACAGTGTTCCAGTTTTCTATTCCAATGGCTAAGATTAGATTATCGTTTATTGGA
>CAYXSZ010000054.1:0-3092 GCA_964468425.1 Candidatus Woesearchaeota archaeon
ATTATTTCCACCCTCTCCCCTCAATACTCCCACTCCAAAAGATGGATCAGTAGTCTCAGTAACACTACTTATAATATTCCATTTTGTAGAGTCTATAGATCCATCCTCAAAATCATCAAAGAACTCGAATACTTGTTCCCCACTAGATCTGGAAGTAGCACTGGGATTCCCATAATACATGTAAACAGTAACATTACCTGAAGCAGGAATATTTGGAACTTTAATCCAAATCTTTGTTGCAGTAGTACCACATCCAGATTCTATCCAATAAGGAATTTCAGTTTCTGTAGTACCATCGTAATAAGTAAATCTTATATCACTACAATCGCTTTTCATCTTACCATCTGAAATTAAGATTTGTGTATTTACTGTTATCAAAACCTGATAGTCTGTTAAAGTATTTCCTGAATTTTCTTTAATTGTTATAGGTATCCTATATTTCCAATCACAGTTCCACCACGCCAATACAGATTTGAAAGATAAAGCTGACGCTAGCAGCATTCCCGCCAACACAAATATAACCTTTCTGTAACCCATTATTAAACTATTTCTGCCTTCAAAAATAAACTTTTGTTAAAGGATGTCGACTAACAACGATAATATACAACAATGCTATCTATGCGTTTATACGAGTTCTTCGCAGCACGTTCCGTAAGGGGTGCGATGGCAAGATAGAGCGACGTCCTGAAAGAGTGGATAAATAAACAGTCTGAAAACTATTCTATCTTTATTTTCTAAAAGATGTGTTAATTTGGGATCGTAAATTTCTATATGTATGTAATAAATATCTTTCTGCTTTAAAGAACTTATATTCGTAACATCTGTATTTTTTATAACGAAATTGTCAGAGTATGAAGATACTACAGCGTACGTAGAATTTAGTTCATCAGGATTCCCAGAAAAAATTATTTTTCGATACATAACGCTATTATGATCCTCTAAAAAATACAAAGTCCAGGTATGAACAGGTATTTTTTGTAAGGAAATTAAATTAAACTCTATGACGGTTTTGTTTAAGGAGAAATATGAATTCATACAAAAATCTCGAATGTCAAACATAGGAACATCTCTCCTCAGTACAGAAACTAGCGAAAAAGATCCCTTATTGACGTTATTTATAGTGGTAGAGTAATATAAAATCGCGACGAGGAAGGATAATATGATAAATAGGTAATTCGAGACATTTTGCATTGAAAAAATTATTCAGTACACGACGCGAAGCCGGTTGTGGGGTCTACATTACATCTTGTAATTACGCTGGAAGACGTGGACCCTATTCCTAATCTTATAATCATTTTTTCTCCAGTTCTGGCGTAATCTATAGTTTTGTTTAAGCAAGTACTAAGTAAGGTTATGGTAACCTCTGCGGTTTCTCCAGAAAATATCGGTTGGTCTACATCCGAGATAGTTACGTTTCTAGAGGGAACATAGATTTCTGTATATATTCTTCCAGATTCGGTGGGGTCTCCCGTAAAGAGAGTGGTTCTACATATCACCTGTTGTTGAGGAGTGAGGAACTCTAACCTCCACCCTCGAGTAACGATATCATCACCCATGTTAACAAGATCGAAGGTTAACTCTGCTACAGATCCAGATTCGGAATACTTTACATCTCTTATTTCGAATATGGGAATTGTATACTTATCAGCTTTTGATCTAAGGTCTCTGGTTAACAATGCCGCATTTTTAGCATTAATTTTGATGAATACATAGGATAAGAGGAATGTTATCGCTATTGTTAGAAGTACCCAAAAAATTGTATGGAGAGAGGCGCGCCTCATCTCAATATAGTCACATTGCTAGTGAAAACATCTGGTGCTACTCCATATACTTCCGCTGGTTGTCCCTCTTTAGGAATTAAAGTGAATCTCCACCAATCAGAGGGTTTTATAGTATTGTTTACTACCACTCCGAGAACGTACATTTCTCCAGGTTCGAATATTTGGTCGGGTGGTGATTCCTTCGCGGCAGAGAGTCTATTGACTATATAGAACTTCTCGTCACTAGTTTTAGGTAAACTTGTTTCGTTGTCAACATTACCACCAAGTAAATATACTGCTCTTCCATCCGCGGTATAATATGCTAATGCAGTAGTATTCAAGTTTACAGGAGAAGATCCTGGTGCTAACCTAACATATATTAGATACCTATCAATTGTCTGCGTGCTTACATTCGCGATACCTTCTACTCTAATAATTTCAAAAGTCGTACCTGTTCTTTCCCTAGCCTGATCCGCCACTGCCGCAGCCTTAGATTGGGTAGAAACTGTTGTTTGCGTTACTAAGAAAGCTGCGATTGCTGCTGTCAATACGAATGCTATAAACACAATCAAAGCTCCAATACCAGTTTGACCTCTTCCCATTATGCAAAATTTGTCTTTTTCCAAATAAAAGAGTTGGCTTAAAATTATTTGCAAACACTATTGATAATCAAATCTTTAATAACAACCAGGCATCTTTATATATCATGGATTTAATTCTCAAGCTTGAGGACAAGATATCCTTTCTCGAAACTCATCTCGAGCGATATAGGGAAAAGTATTATTCTCTCTACTACAAGTTCAGGAAATTCCTTCTGAAACAGAAGCTCAAAGATAAGAAGCTCAGGGAGCTAATGGAAGATTTAACTTTCTTAATGCTCGAGCTCGAAAACAAGTTTGATAAACTTGATAAGCTAGAGGATGAGCTAAAGGATGTAAAGGCGGAGATTTTACTACTACAGAAGGAAGTTTCCCGTCTTAACAAAAAGCTTTATCAAGTTGACGAAACAATAAATAAAAAATGGAAAAGACCTTAGCGATACTTGACACGATTGTAGACTCTTTGAGGCGTTTGCAATCAAAAGTTTCAAGCTTAGAAGTCCAACGCAAGTCTTTAGCTTCAAAGGGTGATCTGAAAGAGTTAAAATACTCGTTTGAGTTAAAACTTAAGGAGCTACGCGAAGAATTAAAACTCCTGGACAAAAAATACAAGAAGCTTAGCGAACCGATCGAAGATAAAATAAAAAGTCTTGAAAGCAAGCTAAACGCGTTTGAGGTAAGCATTTCTAACCTAGTTTCGATTGAAGAGTTTTCTAAGATTAATGTAGAGTTA
>CAYXSZ010000055.1:0-5029 GCA_964468425.1 Candidatus Woesearchaeota archaeon
TTAAAAAATTAAAAAAAGTCTATTTTGTATATAGAAACTTTATCTTCTACAGCTTCCTTATATTTGTCTAAAATATATTCAATAGCCTCTCGTGAAGTTCTAACCTTTCTCTTTCCAAAAACGATTATCCTTCCAGAATCATCGAATTTTATTTCTGAATCTTTCCACCTCTCATAAAAATTTTCACTATTTTCTCTAACCCATACAGGTGGTCCCATTTTCTTTTCATATTCAGGAAGACTTTCTGGATAATAGTAAACGAATATTTCTGCTAAAGAATTTAGATTTTTTTGAAAAACAATATCTATATCTTCTACCACAAACCCCAGAGACTTTAGATTCTTAGAGATCAGCTCAGTGAACTTTAAAACTTTTGTATTTGCAACATCTAAATTGTTACTCTGTCCTTTAACTATCAAATATATTAATTTTACCCCTAGTTTCTTGCTTTTCTCAACAGCTTTACTTAAATTAATTGTTTTCTTTTCAAAATATTTTTCAGCATTATTAATGTCTTCGAGCAAGCGTCGCGAGTAGAAGATAAAGCTTGCAAATGCTTTTCCTCTTACAGCGGAAGTAATATTTCTTTCAGGATAAACTGGATCTATAACGACTATAGGAGACTTTAACTTGTGCTTATCTAGCTTTTTAAAAATCTCCTGTAAATTTTTAAACGCCTTTTCAGGATCTATTATTACTTTAGGTCTCCAGTTTGAAGCTGCTTTTAGAAGATTCATGAAGCTTCCATAATATATCGTAAGTACTTCACAAGCGTATCCGGAAAACCCATTGACGTATGATTCCGCTCCATAAGCATTAATTGCCTTCGCAAAGGCTTTTGTTAGTCTGATCTCATCAGCTAACTTTGGGTCTTCGGAGATCTTCGATTTGACATATTTTATGTGAAAAGGGGAAATATCTGTTACATTTTTAGCCTCTTTTGGATTAGAAATCTTGAGAATTGGAACTAGCTCAAATTCCAAATCATGAAATGGCACCTTAAAGTAATCTCTAGAGCCATGGACTCGAATGTAGTTGAAATTTAATTCCTTGAGTGTGTTTTCAAGCTTATCTGAAATTTCTTCATCGTTTTCGAAGAGGACATAAACATCTACGTCCGAAACTCCCCTTAACCATGTTCCCTTTCCGATTGAACCTCCAACCATCGTTTCCAAACCAGCATCTTCAAGTATTTCGAGAAACTCGTTTATTTTGTTCCAAATTATTTTTTCTTCTTCTTTAGATGGCTTAATCTTTTTTAAGATCTCTTCAAACATCAGTAAAGTTTGTATCTAAGTATGGCGCCGATTTTAAAATTCGCAAATTGTTCTCCTTCTGGATGTTCTTTTGAAATTATTTCAATTTCGGCTGAACTCGCTTTAGCTAAATCCAGCAGCTCCTTAACAAGATCTTTACATTCTTCGGAAACTAATACTACTTCCGCAGCACCCATCTCGAGAGCTTCTTTCACATCATCAAGCCCGTAAACGACTAATCCATCACCTTTTCCTAAATGCTCGAAGAATTTTTTGACCAACTCCGTTTCTCGGATGTATTGGGTTTTTTGCAGAACGTCTTTGGCTTTTTCTACGAGTTCTTTTAAACCAAATTCGTTGGAGTATCCTGTATCATACATTCCTAAAACTTTTTGTTTAAGATAATATGGAAGATAATCTTCCTTTAAAAATCGCTCTTTGAGGGGACCAGGCCCTCCCACGAGAATTCCAATGAGCTTATCTTTGTAACGATCAAAATGTTCTCTTGCTTTTTCTCCAATGTATTTTAACCATTCATGAACATCTTGTTCAATTAATCTTTGAAATCGTACTGAAGATTGACCTCCTGCTCTAATTTTTCCAGGGACCCATGAATCTCTACTTTCTAAAACCTGAATGCGACTTCCCTTTAGAACCCCTATGCTAGCTTCTCCCCGATCAAGTACAATCAACCCGTAAACCTGTTTCGGTTCTAGCATTTGTTTTAGCGGATCTAGAACAAACCTAGAATCGCATCGATAAATTCGTATATTTAAAGGTTCTGGTGGCTCAAAAGCCCAAAGGCGGATATCTGTCCTCCCTTCTTCGCCAACATTTCCGCAAAAAATCACTAAACCGTTTTTTGGAATCTTCTTGAAGTGTTTCAAATAATTAATGATCTTTGCAAGAGCATCCATTACGTTCTGCCTCGTGTTCTTATCCTTGATATTCTGTGCAGTCGAGTATTCATAGCTTAAATGACTCATTAAATGGGATATGTCGTACTCTCCAGGAATGTAGTATGACACGAGCTCTGTCCCTCTACCCTGAATCTTCTCAAGTTCCTCGATTAGCATCTGAAGCTCGATGAGCTTAGGATCCATTTTCCTTCGTTTCAAAAAATCAATTTAAATTAAATGATCTTAAAAATAAATCATTAGATAAACTCGGCTAGAGAGATCAGCACTACAACCATTCATAACATTACAAATACACTGTACAAACTACGATGTAGTCACCGAGACTCTAAAGAAATACCATATCATGTTTAGATACTTCCTTCAAAAAGAGTCTTTTAGTTAACAAGGTTTATGACGAAGCAATTTGCTAGGTATGAAGTTGATCATAAAAAAATAGACTAAAAAATTAAAATAGGACTCAAAAAATAAAGTTATCATATGTGGGACAACTTGATGAAGCTACTAATTAGCACAGCTCTCTCAGCTCTGTTAGGTTTTGAAAGAGAAGTGCATCGAAAACCAGCAGGGCTCAAAACACATATTTTGGTAGGAATAGGTTCTACCATTTTAACTATTCTTTCATATCAATACTTTCCGGGAGGAGATCCTTCTCGAATAGCGTCATACATAATAGCGGGGATAGGTTTCATAGGAGCTGGGACAATAATGAAGGAAGAAAATAAAGTTATTGGATTAACTACCGCATCCTCTTTATGGTTAGTTTCCGCAATAGGAATGGCTGTGGGAGTCGGCGCCTATGACTTAGCAATAGCAGGAACATTAATTGGCTTGATAACCCTTTTGCTAACAAAAGTCGAGAGGAAACTTGAGCAGTAGCTCAGCCAGCCCATCTTTCTTCACTTATCCGCAATGGGATTAGTCATCACTCTGAGATCTATACAAAAGCATTTTAAAACATTTTTCGCAGAACTCTAAATGGTGAAGGTTTATGTTAAAGACCTCGGAATCGAAGGATTAAAACCTCCAACTGAAACCTGCAGCGACGAAAACTGCGCTTGGCACGGAGATATTAGAGTTAGGGGAAGAATATTCAAGGGAGTAGTAGTCAAATCTAGACACCATCACGTTTCCGTCGAGTTCTACAGATACGTATATATACCAAAGTATGAAAGGTACGAAGTTAGAAAAACTAAGATAAAAGCTCATAATCCTCCATGCATCAACGCAAAGGAAGGAGACATAGTGATAATTGGAGAAACCAGACCCATATCCAAAACTATTCACTTTGTGGTGCTCCAGAAGCTTGGCAGGAGAGAAGAGGCTGTAATCGAAGAATAAAAACTTTGCTACGAAATTATAAAAGATGAAAGCGATTAAAGCCCAAGTTACAAGAGCTCTTCCTGTTGGAGCTAGATTGGTTGTTGCAGATAACTCTAAAGCTAAAGAGGTTGAGATCATCGCCGTAAAAGGTTATAAAGGAGTTAAGAGACGATTAGCTTGTGCTGGTGTTGGAGATCTCGTAATAGTTTCAGTCAAGAAAGGAGATATCTCTTTGGTAGGAAAGGTAGTTCCCGCAGTAATTATTCGCCAAAAAAAAGAATATAGAAGATATAATGGATGGAGAGTCAAGTTCGAGGACAACGCGTGTGTAATTCTTAAGGATGAAAAAGGATCTCCAATGGGAACTATAGTTAAGGGTCCCGTAGCCCAAGAAGCTGTCCAACGCTTTCCAGAAATTGGAAAAATAGCCTCTATTATCGTATAAATCCTTTTTAACTTTAAGACAAAATACTCTTCAGGGCCCGTGGTCTAGCGGTAGGACGCCGGCCTTGCAAGCCGGAGGTCCCGGGTTCGAATCCCGGCGGGTCCAATACCTAAATTTTTCTGTTTCTGAACACTATAATGTGCGGATTCTTAGAGGTTAGAAACTTCTATTTTAGTTTCGTGGTTGTCTACACGTCTTGCTCAATTTTAAACCATTTCTTAATCTCGGCAGGAACTTCTATCAAATCCAAGTTCGCAAGAGCATCAAGCAACCCCCAGATGTAGTTAACTAGCTCAAAAGCTTCTAATTTCTTACCTGACTTATAAAAATGTTTACAATCTTCCCAATAGGATAGAATCATATTCCATAAATCCTTAATTTGGTTGGATTTTGGATTAACTTTCTGAAAAACAATCGAAAGTTTGCTAATTTCTCTATCTAGAAGATTGTCAAACTCCATGTGAGGTTATTATTCATATTTTTAAACCTTTTTCTATTATATTATCTTTTATGACAGGTGAAATTAGTTCTGTTTTGAGCTGTCGGAAGCGCTGTCTGTATTGACAACTTAGTAGCTATTGTAGAGAATCTAAGGTCGCAGGGTGTTTTAGCAGCACGAGATTTATTTTGGGTAGGAAAGAGAGAATTACCAAGTAAAATGGGAGATTATGAAATAATTTCTAAAAGAATAACGGAAGATATCCAGGATCTCTATATTGTACACGAGAAGGCTATAAGAGAAGAAGGTATAAGTGCGAGTGAATATGGTATATTACTGTATTATCTGGAGAATCCAAAAACTTTGAGAATACGCTCTCTGAGGAATTATTTAGGAAATGTTATTGGAAGAGTAAACGAATATACAATAATAAAATTGTCTATTAATACAGATATTTCCAGCATTTTTGATAAATATGGAGAAAACATAATAGTTTGCTGGGACATAAGAAATATAGATGACGCGTCGCACGTAGGAAAAATAATAAAAGATAATAATTTACAGTTTTCGTACAATATACACTTTGCATGTATAAAAGAAAACGGAAGACGCCGAGGCACAATACGTGTTTACGCATTTTATAAAAGAT
>CAYXSZ010000056.1:0-12675 GCA_964468425.1 Candidatus Woesearchaeota archaeon
GGGGGACTCCCATGGTTCAGAAAAATAGTGTGGCTAGTACTATAAGCAATGTAGAAAATGGCTTAGTCCAGCTAGCCCAAACTATTCAAGATGCTGGATTAAAAGAAGTTTCTAGGTCATATACATTTAACTACAATGGACAGATAGAAGTAAGTGGTGGCAAGATCACATACACTGTTCAAGTCCCAGTATCCCTTTATACTACGAAGCTACCCTTTATCCCAATAAATTACAACTATGTTTACGAATGTTCTAAAAACACTACTGTTTACAAAGGACAAACAGTTTATCTTTGTGGCAATGACCAATTGATAGCAACCATAAGTGGAAATCAGTTGAAGATTGAAGACAAGTTCTACAATAGAACAATTAGCCTTCCAGCTACTAATGGATATTATAGCGATGTAATTGCACAAATTTATGTGTTTGACATTAAATGCGACGGATCTAAGTGTCAATTCTTCTGGAAAGGAAACATAGGCTACAAAGGATTTAAAAGCGCACCAGCTTACACGATTGACGCGGTTACAACCCATACTGGAAAGGGTGAGGTAATTACTTATATTCTAAAATATAGACCCGTTCTTGATCCACAAACACACAAATGTGTCTGGATAAAAATAGTTCCAGTTGGGACCTCAAGTGTTGCAGGTTCTGGAACTGTAACATTCTCTATAAACTTTGACAAATCCTCTGTAATCCCATATTCGGATAAATCAACTGTTTGCGATTACCTTGAAACTAAAACTGTAGAGATATCACTCTCCTAAGCGATGCCAGTTGAAAGCATAGAGATAACGCTAATCTTTTTCATTATGTTCGTAGCGGGTAGTAGTATGGTATATTTATTTTTGAATCTTCAGAATTCCGTCCAAAATCAAATGCAGCTAGAAATTCTTCACCTCGTTAAAAATAAAATTTTCTTAGGATATCTCCTCTCCAAGTCAAATCCCTCTACAGTTATTAAGGTTACTCCCTCGAATAACCTCCCAACAAGCGTAATAGGGAATACTCACGGAGTAATAGTGCAAATAGGGAATCGAGTAGACACAATAAACGTTACAGACCTCTCGGGGATAGGCTACGACACTTTTTACATTTATAACGACAACGGAACATTATATATAGTATAATGATAGATAAATTCCTCGAAAAAGTGGTAGAACGCTTAGCAGAAGAAGCTGAAATGAAAAGAAAGCTCAAAAAATTCAAGAAAAGCGCTTCTCCCACCATTCCTCAGGAGATTATTACTTACGCGCCACCTATTTATGGACATCCTCAATATCCTATTCCCCCACCATACCACGCAAAAGGTTTCAAAATTCATAAGAAGAAAGCTAAAAAGGCTATAAAGAAGAAAAAAGGAGAAGCTGTTCAAATTCCAGCTGTTCGAACGAAAAAGCTAACCACTAAAGAAAAAATTCTCTTTTATTTGAACCTTGAAGCTTCAAATGAGAAGGATATTAATCTAATTTATCCAGTTACGAAAGAAGTCATAGATGACAAAGAATATGTATTCGCATACGCTTGGATTCATTGGAATGAAGAGAGTAACTCTCTGATTTATGAAGTAATTGAGCCGCGAATCGGAGAAAGGGACTGGGAGGTCGTCAGAGAGACTATTCATCTCCTTGAAAACAGATTAGATGTACCATTTGATGTCTTAAGGGAACCTGAACGGGTGAAAAAATACATTCTAGACAAAATAAACCTCGTGTGGAAGGAATATCAATTCAAAATAGATCCAAAATTGGCTCCATATATAAAATACTACATTCTGCGAGATACCGTTGGCTATGGAAAGATAGACCCGCTAATGCGTGATACGCAAATTGAGGATATATCATGTAATGGAGTTGGAATTCCTATTTTCATATTCCACAGAAATCCTTACATAGGAGAAATTCAAACCAATATAGTTTTCAATTCTCATGAAGAGTTAGACGCCTTTGTTATGAAGCTCGCTCTAAAGTCAGGAAGATCTCTCTCTGTTGCCAGACCTCTCCTCGATGCAGCTCTTCCAGATGGTTCAAGAATCCAGATCACCTATGGAAAAGATATTTCCCGAAAGGGCTCTTCATTCACTATAAGAAAGTTCTCAAAGGATCCGTTTACGGCAACCGATCTAATAAACTACGGAACAGCAGACGAAAACTTGTTAGCATATATTTGGACGCTCGTGGAGGAAGGGAAGTCTATTTTAATATCGGGAGGAACCGCAACAGGTAAGACATCTTTCTTAAATGCTATTTCTCTTTTCATTAAACCAGAAAAGAAAATAGTTTCCATCGAAGATACAGCGGAGCTTAGGTTACCGCACCCCAACTGGTTGGCAGAGGTAGCCCGATCTGGATTTGGACCTAAGGGATACGGAGAGGTAACCCTAGTGGATCTTCTAAAAGCAGCATTGAGACAAAGACCAGATTACATCATTGTTGGAGAGGTTAGAGGAGAAGAAGCTTATATTCTATTTCAAGCTATGGCGACGGGACATCCAGGTTTGGGTACTATTCACGCAGATACATTCGAAGCCCTAATAGATCGTTTGATTTCACCTCCAATTAGCTTACCGCCTGTCCTTTTGGAGGTACTTGATGCTGTAGTCTTTCTTAGGAGAGTAAAATATCAAAATAAGTATGTAAGACGTGTAGATAAAATTTATGAAATCGTTCGCTGGAACAAGGAGAAGCGTGACGTGGATAGAATAATTTCTTTCAGGTGGGATCCAGCGACAGACACGTTCGTCAATCAAAAATCAGTATTGCTCAAGGAGATTATGGAATTCCGCAACTGGAGCGTTGACGATCTCTATACGAACCTAACTTTTAAGGCTAGGATTCTAGAATATCTCTGGAAAAACAAGATTAGATACTACAAAGACGTCGCTCACTACATCGAGATGTACTACACAGATCCGGATCGCTTAAAGCATCTCCTGAACTTCCAAGAGTGATAATTCAGAGAAGTATATGATTTGCGGAGGTCTTGAGAACAAGATCTTGACATGATAATATTTTCCAGGTTCCAACTTATGTTCACATTGAATCAACTGAAAATCATCCGTTAGAATTTCAGATTCTGATAAAACTTTAGCTATATACTCTCCAACATAATAAATATTGTGTTTGACCTCAAACGAGCTTCCCTCCTCGAAGCGATTAGAAATCAACGTCAAATATTTATTCCTAGTTACTTTTGGAAAAACTAATTTAACGAACGATCCTTCTTCCAAATCTTTATTAGTGATTAATCTCGCCTTCGCAGTTTCATCACAAACTTCATAAACCTTAAATCGACTTTCAACAAGCTTACGTAAGATTTTAACGTTTAACTCTTTGATAGGAAATCCAACGAATAGATCTACTATTCTTGGAGCTTCTTTGATCCCCAGTTCCTTCAAAACTAGTAACAACGCCGTTTCATCATCAATTAATCCATAAAATTCCTCTTTTTTCCTCTTAACAAGTTCATTAAAATTTTTTGATAAAAAAGAGATCACGAACACTTATATGAGGATCCAGATCCGCTACACGTTTTGTAAGTCCATTGTTTAGTCGTAGGATCCCATACTTTGATATTAACGATACATTGTTCATTAATAGGAGATTCCCAGCAGTGATATTTTTTGAAGGACCCATCTTTATTTAAGTCCCAATAAAACACCTGCTTTGCATAATCACTATTTTGAGCGTCTGATGTCGTTAGCGTCCCCGAAGCAGCTCTTTCTTTTAAATCGTTACAAAGTCTACTACAAATAGCCTTAGCGTTTTCTAAGTCTACATTGGACATTTGCGTGTTTATCGCGGGAAACAGCTTACTGAGTCCTCCAGTGACAAATCCTACTATGAGAAGTAGTACTAACACCGCGAGCGATGCCAAGACGATTGTGTTTAGGGGAAGACCCTGCGACCTACCCATATAAATTATTTTTCTCACGGATTTATAAGCTTGAAAGCATAGACAAGTGTATGAAATTCATTCATCTCGCGGATACTCACCTCGGATGTGAGATTCCAGTAGAATACCGTGAAATTCGGAAAAAAGACTTCGTAAACGCCTTTAAACAAGTGATAGAATTCGCAATAAATAACAAAGTGGACTTCATCATACATTCTGGGGACTTGTTTGACGATTACTTCAGAATTTCGTCCGGAATTTTAGATGAAATCATAGAACTCTTCGTTCGTCTTAAAGACGAAGACATTCCGTTTATAGCTATTAAGGGTAATCACGATGTTAAAGGACATCGCCAAAAGATGTTCGACATCTTAAAAAAACTCAAGCTCATTCAGGAAGCCAGTCCAAAGAATCCTATAGAAATCGGAAACTGCTCTATCTATGGAATCTCCGAGCCGGCAAATATCGGTGGAGAAGACTTGACAACGATTTACAAAACTCTTCTCCCAAAGATAAAAATAAGCTCCTCGAATTACACAATCTTTTTGTTCCATGGAGCTCCCGATATAATTTCTAAGGAATTTTATGATCCTAGAGTGGTTCCTACTGAGATCCTTCCGAAAAACGTTGATTACTACGCTTTAGGACACTTTCACACAAAGAAGCTTTTAAATCTCGAAAACAAGATATTTGCACTTCCCGGATCAACTGAACATACAGAAATATCAAAGTTAGAAGAAAAAGACCAAAAATGTTTTTACTTGGTAAAAGACAACAAAGTACAAGAAGTTCCGATAAAAACAAGACCAATTTACATCTTGGAAAAAATTATAAGTACTGAAGAAGAGCTTTCAGAAATATTTAGTCACATTTCATCGAAGAGCAAAGAAACATTAATAAAATTGAAACTTAGAACATCTCAAAAGCTATATCAAGTTGCTAAACTAAAGGTAGAACGCTTTATAGATTCTGGATTTCTCATAATAGACGATTTATGTGTAGATTCAGAAGACATGTCCGTAGATTTTGAAGCGGAAAAAATAGCTCTCGAGGAAGCATTTTCCAAGCTAATAGTTTCCAACAAGGAAGAAATTTTGGAGTTATTCAATAAAATAAAAGGATACTTGGATGACATATTTCAAGGAGACCAAAGCGATGTAGAAAGGCTAAGAGAAATATTGAGAAAAGAATTTGCGGCATGATCTGTTTGAAAGCTCTAAAACTAAAGAATTTCAAAGCACATAGAGATAAAGACATTAATTTTACCAACAAAAATCTTATTTTAGGTGAAAATGGAACAGGAAAAAGCTCTATATTCCATGGAATAATTTATACTCTATTTGGAAGTTCCGCTCTCAAATATATAGGAGCTTCTCGCGTTGCTAACCTCATTAGAGAGTTTTCTCATGAAAGTGAAGTAACATTACTTTTTGAAAAAAATGGAAAGACTTATGAGGTAAAAAGAATTCTACGAAGAGATGGAAATTCGTATGCTACTCTAAGCTGCGATGGAGTGGTGATAGCCAGTTCTCAAAGACTTGTAGACAAAAAGATAAAAGAACTTCTTAATATAAATCGTGAAAACAAAGTTCTTGACACTTTATACATTCCACAGGGAGAATTAGGAAAATTTGTTCTCCAATCAGGAACTAAAAATTTAACTAATCTAATAGAGAAGCTGTTCGATCTAGATTATTATTCAACGATGTTAGAGGCTATAAAAAGAGTTCTAAAGGATTTAGCGATAGAACGAGAAAAACTAACTACATTACTCTACCAAAAAGAAAGAGATCTATTAAAATTCAAAAACATTTACAAAGGACTTTCTATAGAGGATCTGGAGAAAATCGTAAACGAATATAACGAAATTTATGAAAAATATAATAACTTACTTGTTGCATACAATAAATTAATGGCATTGCAAAGCAACATAGATTTTGAATTATTATCTAAGAAAAGTGTTATCGAAGATGATGTTAAAAAGCTCGAAACTAAGCTATTAAAAGTAGAAGAAGAGTTATCTAAGATTCGTGCAGAGATGGAGTCTTTACAAATAAAAACCATAGACAAAGAGCTTATACAAAAAGATTTAGAATCTTTAACTTCGCTAAGACACCAACTGTCTGAAGAGCTGGCAAAACACGACATCGACGCTATAAAACTCGAAATCAGTAATTTAAAAAACTTAATTAAAATAATTGAAGATTTTAAGTCTATACACAATGTAGCCGACGAATACGAGTCGTTAGAAAAAGAGATAGAAAATCTAAAAAATAATATTCAGTAATTCTTGAAAAGATAAAGGAGTATAACCAAGTTTTGCAACTAATCAAAGAAAAGAAGTTCGAAAGATGTCCTGTGTGTGGAAAACTCTTATCTTCCAGCGAGATCTCCAACATTTATGACAGTAAACAAAAAGAGCTGTCTGAACTAGAAACCCAAAAAGAAGAAGTATACAGAGACCTTAAAGAAAAAGAACGGGAGTTATACAAGCTAAAAGTGTTATACAATAAGTATATAGCTTTGAGGACTACTCTTATCGAGAACGGCATAGATTTAGATATCCTCGATAGTGAGTTACTCAAAAATCTAGAGGAATTAAGAAATAAAGAAGAGATCATCAATAAACATGAGTATTTGGAAAAAGTAGAGAGCGCAATAAATTACTTATTGAAAGCGAAGTTGCAGGATGAATACAAAGCTCTTCAAGACAAAGCTTCTTACCTTAGAAGAGAATTCTACTCTAAAAAATCGTTATTAGAAAGAATAAATATTATGTTGAAGAATCTAGAAGATTTTAACAGAATTCTCGAGGAAAGTGGATACAAATCTCTAGACGATTTGGAGCTAGAGCTAAACAAACTTAAAGAGAAATTAGAATCGTTTAAAGGAATAAATCCAAGAGAGATAGAGCTCTATAAAATACATCTAAAGGAAGTTGAAGATTTAAAAGAAAAGATACAGCGATTAAAGAGAAACTACTATCTTTTGTCCACTTTGCAATCTGTTCTAGAAAAATTCATAGCAAACTATAGAAAAACCGTCGCAAAAAAACTTTCGTACACATTCAATTACTTCTTTAAGAAGCTTTATAAGTACCCAGATATACGAGAAGTCAAGCTTGAAATAAAGTATGAGCGACAAGAATGGAAATTTTACGTGTATGTTTTGAAAAATATAGATGGAAAAGATGTGTGGAGGGAAATTAAGGAAGCTAATTTGAGTGGAGGTCAAATAAAGATCGTGGACTTAGCTTTTAGGCTATCTCTCGCAAGAATTTTGAATTTAAATTTTTATACTCTTTTACTTGATGAGCCGACGGAATCTCTGGACGAAAACGTGCGTTATTCGCTTGCAGAACTTCTGGATTCCTTGAAGGAGTATCAAATAATTTTATGCACGCACGACGAGTTGTTTAAAGATAAAATGGAAGCTAACGTTATACTCCTAACTAGGTAATAGATTTGATTCAGTCTATTGACTTGTTAAGGTTCCTTTTTCTAATCTATACACCTTAAACGGTTCTGGAAGGTGCTCTAAAATCTTCTTGTGATGCGTTACTAACAATATAGTTCCGCCTCTCTCTAAAAAAGCGTTGAGCTCCTTAGCTACCAATTTAGTGTTATCTTCATCGAGACCAGAATCTAACTCGTCAATTAACAAGAGCTTTGGTTTCAAAGATAGAGCTAAATAAAAATCTATGAGCTTTGACTCTCCACCTGAGAAATCTTTGAATAGAACTCGATTGCTAAATCGCTCAAAAAATTCTTTGTTCAAAATGTTGTATTTTTTCTTAAGAGCGTTGATAAAATCTGAAAGTTTCACTTCCGTATCTTTTGGAAGGTGCTGTGGAACTAAAATAATCCCTCTTTTAACTCTTTCTTCAAGAGGAAGCTTAGTTTTATCGTCTCCTTCGAAGTATAGATTTCCTTGTATACTATAATTTTCTAAACCAGCTATGGCGTTTAAAAGAGTAGTTTTTCCAGCTCCGTTTCCTCCTTTAAGTATGTAAAGTTTCCCAGCTTCGAGATCAAGCGAAATGTCGGTTAAAATTTTTCTATCCCTATAATAAACGTTGGCGCTCTTTAAACTAAGAATGATCATCGTTCTCAGATTTATAGCGTCTTTTTAGAATCGATTTGCAAAAATCCCTTGACAAAAAGATCTATCGCTTCTTCTTTACTTAATCCACGCATTCTGAAGTATTCAATAACTTCTTCTGGTATTCTACCTACAGAAGCTTCGTGATAAAGATAAGAACTTTTATCCTTGATGTATATTTCTGGGATGGACTGTATTTTTCCATTTCCAAGTAAAATTCCATCGCACTTAGAGTACCCTTTAATGTTTTTACCAGATGCATCGAGCTTAAAATGAGTGCTTAAAAATCCTTCATATACAACTGCTCTAGAAGATAAATTAACCGTAGAATTGTTTCCTTTGATATATGCAAAATTCTTTAATATAAATTCCCCGGAATTTAATTTTACCTCGGATTTTGAAAGTAGTTTGACGTTGTTATAAACTATATACTTTGTTTTTTTATTAACTTTTCCCCATCCATCTAGATTTATGTAAATATCCTCAAACTCTGAAAAATCTTCAAGATATACATAAGATCTGCTCAAAGTTTTGTTTTTAGGCACCCACCTGTGGGACTCTATAAATTTTACTTTTGCGCTTTGCTCAACCAGAATAAAGTTTCTCGCGCGATGTTCTCCAGCGGTTTTTCCTAGACAGGTTGTATAAACATTTATTTCGCTATTTTTTTCAGCGTAAACAATATTTACGACGTTCTGTGAAGTGCTGTCGATGAAGAAGCAGGTTTTGACAGGTATAGATACCTTTGCTCCCTCCTTTACGTGCAGGAAGAAACCTCCATCTGCTTTTGAGACTATCTTCTTAATTTTCAAACTTCCAAAAACTTTAGGAAAACTTTTAGCGAGCTTTATAGAAAATATTTCTATTTGGTCTGCTTTTAGCTCCCTCACAAACTCTTCCTTGTTGTATAGAATGTAATCGGATCTCTCAATAGACTTGAGATGATCTCTCTTCATTTTTGTTGTGAAATAACATAGGAAAAAGTATTCTTGAGATTTGTTTCCTTCGCTATGATATTCTCAATACAATCGCTAATTAAAATGCTTTCGCCAAGTAGCTCAATATCTTTTTTATTTTGTAAATAGAGATTGACCGCAAAAACTACCTCATTTTTGATTTTGAAGTGCCTGAAAACTTCGATCGCATCCAGCATAAATAATCCTTGTCTGAAAATTTTAAGATTTATTTTCATCAATAAATTGATGGTTAAGGTTAAAGTGTTTATCGAGAGATGCGAAGAAGAAAAAGAAGTAGAATTTGATGGCAAAACAGTTAAAGATCTTTTGAATTACTTAAAAATCGAGGCAAGTAGATGTGTAGTCGTTAAAAACGGAGAAGTGGTAGTGGAAGACGAGGAGTTAAATGACGGCGACTATGTAAAAATTTTAGACGTAGTTTCAGGAGGGTGAAAAGAATCGTAGTCTCCTTAGGAGGTTCTCTACTTTACAAGAATAATATAGAGCTGGATATAGAATACATACAAAAATTTTGTAGCTTTATAAGAGATTTATACCCTAATTATTGGTTTTTAATTGTTGTTGGAGGAGGAAGGTTGGCTAGAGCTCTCCAAAGGCAGTTAAGCTTTTTATCTGACGAATGTAAAGATTGGATTGGAATTCGCGTTACTCAGGTAAACGCTGAGATTGTAAAGCAATTTTTAAGAGATATAAGCTATGAAGAAATAATTACAAATTACTCAAGCATCCCAAATACGTCTAAAATTGTAATAGGTGCTGGATGGAAACCTGGAAGGTCTACGGACTTTTGCGCTGTGTATTCGGCGAGTTTACTTGGTATAAAAGAAGTATTGAACTTATCTTGCGTAGATGGGATTTATGTAGATGATAAACTCGTTAAAAGGATTACTTACGAAGATTTAAAGAAGATGATTCCAGAATGGAAGCCCGGAATGAATTTCCCCATAGACGAGGAGGCTTTGGAGATTGCACATAAAAATAACATAAAGTTCGTGACTCTTAACGGAAGATGTTTTGAAAATATCAAAAACTACTTGAGCGGAAAAGATTTCAAAGGCACTGTAATTATCTAGGCTAAAAATAAAACAATAATAATTAAAGTCGTTAGCATATAAATTCTAATTTGCTAGAATTAACGACAATAAAGGTATATGAGAATTGGGTGTGATCAAGATATTCTAGAATGAACGCTAATTTTTTTGATTGCCATTTTCTTCAAGACGCTCTCTGACATGAGGACTTAAATAACCATCATTTGTCCATACCTCATTCTCAAACTTATTACAACACTTTAAATATAGAGTTGAGAGATTTTGCTCTGGATAGGTGATCTTTGACAAAGGCAGATGTTGTATTTTTATTCTGTTAAATTGAGCTGTGACTCGACGATTGGAGCTATTCACAGTCTACAATTACAGGTTCAAATCTTCGCCAGCCCATAAAACATTTTTATTGGATTACCACTTATGATATTCTGTACAAGTTCTAAACCCTTGGTAAATCAAACATAATCTAAAATCGTAGTTAATGGCATACTCACAAGGCAATCCTATTACTTTACACACTGCTAGCTTATCCCTACGATAAGTATCCACAGAAGACGATTCTCTAAAGTTCTCGAGAATAAAGTTAGAGACGTGCAAGATTTGATGTATGACTAAATCTTTTCGTATAGATGATGCTTTACACCACCTTTACCATCCATTTGAGCTTCCTCGGAATGTGCTAGCGATTAGATTCGGATATTTTCGAAACAATCGCTCGCTTTACATCGTAGTTTTTGAGATCTTCTACATTAATATCGCAAAACAATGTAAGGAAGAATTTTATCCATAAAGCATTTATTCCCAACAAAAAGGTTTTTAATGATTAGTCCACACCTAGATCTATACGCCCCGGTAGTGTAGCGGCCAGCATGCGGGACTGTCGATCCCGTGACCCGGGTTCGAATCCCGGCCGGGGCGCTTAAGCTTCAAATGGATTCATCGCTTTTAGCAAAAATACGAACATAAGAGTGGCAGCTGGGAGAAACACAACTACAATAAGTAATTGTATCTGGGACATCATTTTGCTTCCACCACCCATAATAGATCCCATAATGGTTGTAAGGATCATTACGAAAACTACTCCAACAATAATTAATGTAATATAGAGTTCGAGGATAACTTGCATAACGTTTGTATATTCAACAAGTTTTCTTTTGAACTCCTGAATATATTGACGAGCTTTTTCGTAGAGATACGACTCCATATCTCCTCCCTCAACGAGAATTGATCTTAAACCTTCTAAAAGTTCTCTCCACTCTCTAGAGGGACTTTGGCTAGCTTTCACGTGTAAAGCAGTTGGAAGGTCTAAACCAAGTCCTTTAACATACCTTACAATATCTTGAGCATCCTTAGATATTTCAGAGAACTCCTTATACTTTGCAAGGAGAGTAAACAAAGACAAGGGATTCGCTCCACTTGTAGATATAGTTGCCATGTATATAGTCGCTAAATAAAGAGAGTTATCGATTTTTTTTCCACGAGCGGAAATCATTAAGCTTGGATAAGCTCTGAAAAACATAATACCCATTACGAATCCGATCAGTCCTCCAACCAATGCGAGAACAATTCCAACGAAGATTATTTTAGGGTTTTTCATTAACATAGTCAAAGCAAGACCGACAGCAAAACCCATAAATGCAAAAATAACCGAGATTGCAATTGAGTAAAAGAAAGCTTCGCCAACGAACTCCCTTAAATCTTTATTAATTCCAGCTTTTTTGAGTATGGGTTCTACATCTCGGAAAAATGGAAGGAAAATAGGTTCAATTATTGGTTTAAATGCGTTGTAAACTTTAAGCCCAAAACCCATTAATTTTTATTTCTCTTTAACCATAAAATTATTTATCATGGATGTAATCAGGGTTGGTCCTGAGGAATTCAGAAAAGTCCGAATCGGGAAATACTTTATCCCTTACGAACACGTAATTATTATTCTTTCCTTAATAGGAGCTTTTATTTTAATAACTCTTGGAGTAATTTCTAGACTTTATGAAACGTACGAGACTCTAGCTCTTTTAATTGTTCTGGTGTTTACTACAGCTGCTATTCCCATAATGTTCTATAAAGTGTATACTACAGGGCAGGATCGAAAAATTGAGGAGAGGTATCCTTCTTTCTTAAGGGACCTCTCAGAATCCATTGCTTCTGGAATGACTTTAGTTCAGGCGTTAAAGCACTTGTCCACGGTAGACTACGGACCTTTAACTCCGTTTGTTCGAAAGCTTTACACTTGGCTCTCGTGGGGAGTGGAGTTTACAAAAGCTTTCGAAAAGTTCAACAAGTTCTTTAAAAGCGATACGATTGTTCGCGCAAACTACATCATTCTTGAAGCTTATAAGGAAGGAGGAAACATAGAAAAAGTTCTTAAAACAGTTGCAGACGACTTAGAAAGTATCAAAGAGCTTGAAAAACTCAAAAAGTCTTATGTATCTCAGCAAATCTTAACGCTTTATGTCATTTTCGTGATTTTTATCGGGTTAATAGTGATGCTCAAGATGGTTTTGCAGCCGATGATTATGCAGCAAATAGCAATGCAATCTATATCCTCTAATGCGTTTTCTCTATCTTCTGGAAAAGTAGATTTACAGGGTTTTAAGATCGCATCTGCTTTGGCTATAATTATTGAAGGGATCTGTATAGCGTTCATTATGGGA
>CAYXSZ010000057.1:0-6143 GCA_964468425.1 Candidatus Woesearchaeota archaeon
CCGCTTCCTTCGTTGAAGTTTAGATCCAATACTAATCCATTCCTATCATCATACCATACTACGTTGGATATCTCCAATAATCCAACGTTAGTTATTGCTCCCATTTGTCTCTCTGCGGTTTGCATTTGAGCTCTAAAGAGATTTTGGATGAAAATATAGGTTGCAGAAGAGATCGCAACAGCTATAACGACTAAAATGATGAGAGCAACGACTGGAGAAACTGCTCTACTCATCATTTAATACAGTTTAGATAAAGTAATTAATAAGAGTTTCGATCACGAAATATATTTCAAAAGTTCTCCAACAAGCTCCGTGAACTCTATCGTCGCAACTCCGATGTATTTATCAGCTGCTCCATAATAAACGAAGAGTTCATCATCTATAAGCACGCATCCATCAGAAAACACGACGTTGCTAGTTTCTCCCTTTACCTCGTACCACTCCTGTGGTCCTAGGATGGGATAAGGTAGTCTAGAAAGAACTACGCAAGGGTTCTGTTTGTCTAAAAGCATTGCCCCGAGCTTATAAACGTTGTCCGGACCCACTCCATGATAAATCACCACCCATCCTTCCGTAGTCTTAATAGGAGGAGCTCCAATCCCAATTCGAACGGAATCCCAACTATCTTTTCGTATTTGTATGTAATCCCAACCTCTAATCCAATCCTGAAAGTATAGATCTTTTTTAAAGTCTATCCAAATGTTTGGAAAGAACCTATGGAAGAACACAAACTTTCCTTTGACTTTTTCTGGAAGCAAAGCAGCGTCTTTGTCCCAGACTCCTGGGGGGGAGATTAATCGAGGATAACTCCAGTTCTCGAACCTCCTTTCCAAAAAATCTTTTATACTAATTTCGCTCAAGGCGACCCTAACGGTTAAATCGCGAGTCGCGACACACACAGCTGTGTAGAGCATTACTAGCTTGTTATCTATGATAGTTACTCTAGGGTCTTCGCATCCAGAATTAAGGGTAGAGTTCTCAAGACGTTTTTCAAATGGAGCTCTTGGAACATATACTGGATTTTTAAGCCTTTCAGTAATTGAAAACCCATCTTCGCTTACAGCTAGACCAATAACCGAAACATTGTTGTGAGACATAGCTCTGTATAGCAGATATACATTTCCATCAAGCAAAACAGCAGCTGGATTGAACACAGCCTTCGACTCCCACGGATTGTTAAGATCAGGTTTCAAGATGGGGTTTCCTTCGTATCTCTTCAGCTTGATCATTGCAAGTACCTTAACAAGTCATCAATTTCGATATATGCCTTGCAAATACATCTGTCAGCAGCCCCGTAGTACACTTCTACTACATCCCCTTCTAAAACAGCTCCAGAGGGAAAAGCGATGCCTTCTATGGGGGAGTTGAACAGCCTTTCGTACTCCACCTCTGGAAAGAGCAAGGGCTTTTTAGTAAAACCGATCACCTCGGAAGGGTCTTCCTTGTCCAGGAGCATAGCAGATATTCTAAAGCTCCTGAACTCTCCATTTTCATAAACTATATCAGGAATAAACATCAACCAGCCTTCATCGAGCTCTATAGGAGTGGTTCCCACTTCCACGAACTCCTTTCCCTGTTTCCCCTCTAAAACAACCTCAGCCTCTTCCCTTTCAGGGTAACTTAACACATTTTTCCAAAATTCAGGATCTTTTAGGTCTGAAATCTTATCAAAGTAAACTAAAATGATTTTGGAGGGGGGAATATCTGGATAGATAGTTAGCATCAAGGCATAACGACCGTTGAACTTCCTTGGAAAGATAACCCCTGCTTTAGAATTAATTGGGCAAATTATTCCCTCCTTGTTGTACGATTTAAAATCTTCGGTTGTAGCGAGAGCCAACTTAACATGTTTAGGATCTGGAGGGAGCTTGGACACCGCTGTGTAACAGATGAAAAATTTTCCCTTATAATTAGAAATCCGGGGGTCTTCCGTAGAGTAACACTCCCAATGATATTCAGGTCCGAAAAAAACGCGCCTATTTTCGAAGTTTACCCCATCTTCGCTTTCTGCGATGCCTATAACGGATATATTGATGTAATCGTTTATACCTCTTTGGAGTTTTGATGTAATGGCTCTGTAAAGCATTATGTATTTTCCTTCTAGCTTTACTACGCTTGGGTTTAGAACTGCTTCCGCCTCCCACCAACTTTCCGGTTTCGGAAATAACAATGGGTTTTCTATCACCCTCTTCAGCATATTTTTCAATTATTTCCTTCAAAATATTTAAGTCAAACTCGGCGAGACAGACGAAGAAATCCGAAGCTCCATAGTAAACTAGAAGCTTGTCTTTAATTATTACAGCACCTGTTGGATAAATAACATTTGGTTTCGCTCTAGGATAAAGTTCGTACCAAGTCTCGGGTTCGAGAGCGGGAACATCTGACCTTAGGAAGACTTTCTCAGGATTGTCCTTTTCTAGAACCATCAGACCAGCCTTGTATCTATAACCATCGTTGACCTTGAAATCCTCTGGACGAAGGTTCATAGATCTGTACCATTCATCCCAACCAGAAACTGCATGATATACAAGCAACCATCCGAATTCGGTTTCCATAGGCGTGCTCCCAGCCCCAACTTTCCTGCTATCCCACTTGTCAGGTCTAGTGAATATCACAGGTCTTCCGAATAAAAATCTACCATTGTGGAACTCGCTCAGATCATTAACATAATCAGCCCAGATGAAAGGGAAAATCCTGTGGAAAAACAGTAATTTATTATTTATACGCTTGGGGAAGAGAACTACAGACTTGTCTGGAATCTCTGGATGGGTTATAATCACGGGTTTGCTCCACTTGTCCCAGCGTTCGTTGAGGAAATCCTTGAGCCTAATCGTGCTCATCGCAGACCTAGGAGGTTCGACTCCATTGAAAGCTACGTAAGTTAAAACTAAATTATCTCCCAGCAAGCAAATTCTGGGATCTTCAACTCCGAAATAACTTTCGCCAGAAACGTACTTCCAGTTAATGCGAGACGGATCTATTTTTAAGAAAGTGTTTATTTTATTATGCGCGTCGGGATGTATCTCGAATGGAGCTCTCGGAATATAAATCGGCTCTTCCAACCGATCTAGGATCTCATAACCATCAGAAATCGCCAAACCCAAGGTTGAAATGTTATTTCTAGAAATTTGTCTGTATATGATGAAAACCTTGTTTCTATACATAAATGCGGTGGGATTGAACGTTCCCTGAGTCTCCCAGTCAGTACTTGGCGATATTATAGGATTATATTTATATCTCTCGAACCTTATCTCCATCCTACAATAGATTTAACCTTATTTAGCAAGACTTCAAACGTTTCTCCGTTTAACGCTTCGATCTTTATTCTATACATTGGCTCTGTATTAGATTCTCTAATCAAAACTCTAGAATCTTCAAACCTTAGATCGTAGCCGTCTATAGTGATCGTCTCATCCGGATCGAATGAAGAAATGAACACCTCCAGATTCACCCTATCCTTTGGAACATCTAAGCGAGTTTGATATATTTTCGGATAATCTCGCTCAAAACCGATTTCCTCTATCAATTTAACTATTTTTAGGAAGGTGTAAAGAGCGTCATCGATGTAGTAAAATTCTCTAAACCCAAAATGCCCAGAATACTCACCAAAAAACTTAGCATCGTATTCTCTTGCGTATTTTTTGACATTCACGTGTCCCGTGGGAACTCGAACTACCTTAATCCCGAGATCTTCGAGTAGGTGATCTAGAACAAAAGGCAGCATAACTTCGAGAACTACGACATCTCCTCGCTTCAAGTAACTTTTAGCTACGAAATAGACGAGCTCATCAGATTTTATCCACTCTCCCCGGTATACGAATCCCAAGCGATCACAATCTCCATCAAGAGCTAACCCAAATTCGCAATTCTTAGATACAACCTCTGAAATCAACTGCTTAAGGTTTTCCTCTTTAGAAGGATCTGGAGGGTGTGCAGGAAAATGCCCGTCGGGAATAGAATTTATTTCAATGAGCTTAAATTTACTTGAAAGAAAATCCGAATAGATAAAACCAGATCCGTTAGCGGGATCGTACACCAACGAGTGCGTATCCTTGAATTCAAATTCTGAGTCTAAAAACTCAAAGTACTCGTTTACTCTCCAAAATCTATTTTCAATCTTCGGACTTTTTGGTTTAAGGTTGTTGGGAGCTACCTCAAACAGCTCCTTAAGTTGCGAGAGCTCCTGAGGTTCGAGATCGTTTGCACCCGCTTTTATGGGCTTAATACCGTTGTATTCGGGAGGATTGTGCGAAGCTGTGATCATTAAAACATCCACATCGTCAACTACAGACATGTAGTGCGAAACTGGAGTAGATACAATCCCATAATCATAAATTTCCTTATTTAAGTACCTGCACAGAATGTTAAACATTATATCAGAAGAATATCTTATATCTCTTCCAATTCCCACTATTTCTTCAGAAAAAAACTCAGAAAAGGCGTAAGCGAGAGATTTAATGGAAGAGGGAGTCAAATCCTTGCCCCAAACACCTCTAACGTCATAAGCACCAAACATTTTACGTTTTTTGAGCATGTACTTTTAAATTTGATGAATCCACTAGAGAATGGTTAAACCAACTAATAAAGACTTGAATGTTGCATCTAAAGTCCCAAATTGGCAACAATTTCTTAATTGAAAAATCTTTAAATAAAATATTTAATAAGTTTTGTTAAAAGTTAAAAACTATGCAAGATTACGCAGTAGCAATTCTGGAAAGAGGAAAATGCGTGTGGGGTAGCTGTTATTTTTGTGGTTGGGGTAAAAAATACAAAGAAGTTTCTATTGAAGACTTAAAAAAGAAATTTTTGAAAGTTATTCAAAGAAAAGCTTATGGTATTAAAATCTTTAGCTCTGGAAGCTTTTTAGATGAAAAACAATTTCCACTAGAATTTGTTAAGTGGTGTATTGCGACTGCGAAGGAAAAAGGGTTTAAAGAAATAATTTTCGAGTCGAGACCTGAATTCATAACTGAAGAAAAATTAAAAGAAATAAAAACTGACGGAATTAAGATCACGGTTGCTATTGGTCTCGAAGCCGCGAATAACGAAATTCTATTAAAATACTACAACAAAGGTTTTACCGTAGAAGACTATTTGAGAGCGGTAGATCTTCTCAGAAAACACGATTTTGGAGTCCGAACATATGTTTTGGTTAACGGTCATCCAGTATTATATAAAAATCAAGAGCTTCAGAGAAAAGTTTTGGAAAAGACTATAGATTTGACAATGCAAACTTCAGATTCGATTGTAATAATTAATGCTTACCCACACAAAGATTCTAAGCTTCTGTTGGACTGGATGAATAAAGAATGGTTTCCACTGGACAAGCAACAATTTTACAACCTTGTTTTAAATGTTCTTAAAAAATATAGCACATCTCAAGCGGATGACAAAATATTCATTGTAAAAAAAGACGATAAAGATATTCTTATTGAATTGGATTTTGACAACTTTAATTTCATTCCAAGAATCCCCAAAGATATGCAAACTTTTATAAAAGGAGTTGGAAAAAAGGTTTTGTTACACCCCCACTTTGAAATATGGCAAGACTTCTTTGTAAGATTTTATAAGCCACCAGAAGAAAAGATTTATGCACTTTTTCTCCCTTGTTCATTCAGAAAGCCGTATAAGCGCTCTAAAACACATAAAAGTATTATAAGAGCCATTTCAGGATATCCCTGGTTCAAAAAGCTTCATTTAATTGTCGTATCTACTCCAGGAGTCGTTCCATGGGAATTTCACGATAGATATCCATTTACACATTATGATTGGCCAGAATGGGAGGAAACAGAAGAAGTTAAAAAAGATTACATTGAAATAACTAAAGAGAGAGTTAAAAAATACATTGAATCTCATAAAGATCATTATAAGCTTTACTTTGCTTATTTTCATCTAGAATCTGAGACCTTAGAAGCCATAAAGCAAGCTTTTGAAGAGTTAAATCTCAAAGGTAAATTAATCGAAGTATTAGACAACGAAACTTATGAAAAAATAAAGGAAGAATTTGGAGATAAGCGAATAGGAAGCTCAGTAGTTAGACATCCCCTAGCTATAAAAAAATTGAAAGAAGTTGTAAATAACTGCTTAACAGTTTAAATCGCTCCGTTGGCACTTTTAACAACTTCTCTATAACATTCTTAAGC
>CAYXSZ010000058.1:0-2880 GCA_964468425.1 Candidatus Woesearchaeota archaeon
AAAAGTATGAACTTTTTAGTTAGAACAGGTTATCTGAAGGAAGACGGATCTCTTTCAGAAAAGTCTTTGAGGCTCTATGCGTCGAAAATCGCTCAATGGGCCGAAAAGGAACTAGAAGGGATTTATGGCTCGGGGAGACACATTTCTAAAGAGAGAGGAACAGATGAAGTAGTACTCTCGAAGTATTATGGAATTGGGGACAAATACAGCGAAATTTCAGCAAAGAAAAGTATTAGATCTTTTATTAAAAAACGAAAGTTAACTGTTGATAAGAAAGTTCAGAGAAAGGGTGGGAGATTTGTAGTTTTGCTAGACATCTCTGGAAGTATGTATGGGGAGAAAATATACGAGGCTAAAAAAGCTCTCCTAGCACTGATTTCAAAGGTTATTGAAACTGGAGATAAACTAACAGTCGTTCTCTTTAATGACAAGATAGTTTACAAGTTTAGCTCCGATCAAAACATATATAACGCGCTTTCTAAGGTACTCTCTGCGCAAGCGATTGGAAGTACGGATATAGCATTGGCTCTCTCCGAGGCTTTGAAATCTATTGATGAGAGGGCGCATATTGTTTTGATCACGGACGCCCTTCCAACCTTTGGAGAAAATCCAATTGAGAGCGCAATTTCACTTGCGTCAAAAATATACGACTCCGGAAGCACTCTTTCAGTAGTGGGTATCAAATTAAACGAAGAGGGTATCGAAAACGCGAAAAGATTAGTTAAAGCTGGCGGAGGAAACTTGTACATTGTTAAAAGTGTTAAAGAACTTTCTTCCATTGTTTTAGCAGATTACTTGTTGTTCAGATCAAAATCTAAAGAAAAATAAGTACATAAAAATTAAAGAAATGAACATTATAACTATTAAAAGATAAAGAGCTTCTTTGGATGTCGCGAATCCGAATGGAATCGGACCTATGAATCCTCCAACAGCGATCTCTACCTTAGCTTCCGATTTCCCTTTAGATCCAACAAAAGGCGATATAAAGACTAAGAAAAAACCGAGAAGAATTAGTATTAGACCAAGGAGCAAAAATCGCTCGTCCATTTTTGTTTGGAGTGTCCTATGTTAAATATTGCATCAAATCTGTAAAGTTTGAGCCAGATGGGGACATCACAAGCCCCAAAGTTGCTTCCATACCAGATGAAAACTTCAGCGTTAGTTTTTTCTTCAACCTCTTTAGCTATTTTCACGGCTAGAGGTTTCAAACCATCTGGAAACTGGAGAACAACTCTTTTGTAACCTTTCTTTAATATTTTTTTGACAATCTCGTTAACTATCTTTTCCTCTTCGATCACCTCTTAAATAGCTTCAAAATTTTTTCTAAAAAGCTTGATCTTTCTGGAATTTTTTCCTTGTATTCAACTCCAGCTAACTTCGAGGCAATCTTCATAATTTCTATCGAAACCCTGCTATCTGGATTTCGGATAGCTAGAGGAACTCCTTCCTCCAGGGATTTCCTTACTAAAGAACTCTCTGGTAATACTCCCAGAACCGGTTTTCCGAGGTAAGCTTCTATATCCAATATGGATATATTCTTCTGAGCTCTGTTGACCACAACTCCCTGAATGGGAACCATCAAAGCCTCGCTCAGCTTTATAACCTTGTAAGCGTCCACTAAAGCTGCTTTTTCAGGGAGAGTAACTACTATAACCTTTTCAGCGGGTTTTATGGCAGAGATCGTTTCTCTTCCAAGACCAGCGGAGGTGTCGAGTATTATAAAGTCGTAGAGGCCCGAGACATCATAAATTACTTGTTGGAGCTTTTCTGGATCTGTTCCGATCAGGTCGTTGAGCGAAACGCTAGCGGGAACTACATCAAATCCGTAATCAGAGTAAACTATTACTTCGCGGACGCTCGCTTCATCTTTAAGGACATGATGGATTGTTCTTGAAAATTCAGGGAGCTTTAGGTTTACAGCGATGTTTGGAGTAGTGAGGTTAGCGTCGATTAGGAGTACCTTCTTTCCGAGCTTTGCAAGAGCTGTAGAAAGGTTTATTGAGAAGAAAGTCTTACCTACCCCTCCTTTTCCAGATGCGACTGCAATTACCTCAGACATTTTCTAAATATTTCTTTAGGTGGATATAAAACTCCCTCGCTCTTTCGAGAATTTCCTTTAAATCCTTTAGCGAAAGTTTCACCTCTTGGTCTGAAACCTGAAAAACTACTTCTATGTTCCTCCTATGCTCGTTGACCACCCCTGTTTTGGATAAAACACACTTTCGAAGAAGTGCATATTCGTCTATAAAAGGTTTAAGATCCTCGCTCGGGAGGTTTTCTACAAAGAGCTTTAGTCTTTTAAGAGGAACTCGCGGAACTTCTTCAATCTTTCCTTCTTTGTAGAGCTTTTCCAAGTACTCTGAGATTAGTTTATCGTAAAACGCGTTAATTGCTTTTAAAAAGCTTTTAAAAGTTTCAACGCTTCTGTTGTTCTTTAAAGTAACGTTAAAGATGTGCTCAGCCTCTTTAAGCTCTCGATACATTTTATGCGAATACATTTAGTAGAAGCACGATGCCAGCAAAGACGAGGATCAGGAAGTAAAGATCTTGAGGCTTGAGTATGAACTTCGCAGATTCTTCTCTAAAGCGGATTAAGCCAGCGTAAGAGGGAATATATGGTGCGCTCTCTTCTCGCTTACTCATATATTATATAAACTTTAAAAGCTTAAATAGGTTAGAACCGCTCCGGTTGGAAGCTCCGCCCACCGAGAAAGCTGCCGGGGAAACCCGGTCGGGGAAACCCGAGGCAACGCTGAAAGAAATCCAGGGGCTCGTCTTCGATGAAGATGAAAGGTAAAGGCTCCGAGGCAACTCGGAGCTAACCTGGAGAGAGGCGAGCTTACCTTGAGAAGAGCGACCCAGCGGTGCAAGGCACAGACC
>CAYXSZ010000059.1:0-4559 GCA_964468425.1 Candidatus Woesearchaeota archaeon
CGGGGACGTAACGCTTTATAACGTTTTCCCACCCTTCAAAGCCGATTAAACTTTTAACAATGCTAGAACTGACTTCTGCTAGTTCTCTAGGTGGCATCAGAAACACTGTAACAATTTCGGGTGCAAGATCCGAGTTAATGTTTCTCATAACTTTTTCATATCTATAATCTTCAATATTTCCGATCCCTCTTAAAATGTAATTTGCCTTAACTTCTCTGGCAAAATCCACTAAAAACTTTCCTTCAAAGTGAGCAACTGTTACATTATGAAAATCTTTTGCGATTTCCTTTAGCATTTCTATTCTTTCTTCAACGGTGAATAAGTATTTCTTCTCTGGGTTAGTTCCAACAGCGACTATCAACTCGTCAAATAGCTTACTTCCCTGTTCAATCATCCACAAATGACCATTGGTCGGAGGATCGAAACTCCCCGCGTAAACACAACGTCTTATCATTAAAACTAAATTAATTTAATTATGAAGATAAATTTTTTGCAACATAAAAACCTGTTCAATTCGAAATTATCGAGTTCCAAGAGCATCCAAGCAAATTATTCGCTTGTTTTAATTTGTATTTATTCTTGAGGCGATATTAAAATAAGCTTCACAAGTAATTTAATGAGGGACCTAGTCGAAGAAATTTTAGAGTTAATTAAAAGGCAGGTTGATGATTTACAAGAAGAGCTAGTAGCTCCTTATGTATGGAAGAAATACAAAGATCCGTTTAAACTCCTAATTTCGATTGTTCTTTCCATAAGATCTAAGGAAGAAAACACTTTTAAGGCGTGTGAAAATTTGTTTTCTAAAGTAAAATCTCCAGAAGATTTGCTAAAATTATCCGAAGCGGAAATAGAAAGTTTGATAAAACCTTGCGGATTGTCAAAGCAAAAGGCAAAGTGGATAAAGAGCTTAGCTAAGTATTACATCGAAAACGGTAGCTTTCCAGAGGATTTAAACGATTTAATAAAATTGCCGGGAGTTGGGAGAAAAGTTGCGAATGTGTATTTGGCAATAGCTTTGAATAAAGATGTAATTGCGGTAGACACCCACGTACACAGAGTTTTTAATAGATTGGGTCTTGTTTCAACGAAAACTCCTGAAGAAACTGAAAGAGAGTTGTATAAAATCGTTCCAAAGCGCTGGTGGAGAAAAATCAACGAAGTTGTCGTGAAGTTCGGCAGAAACATTTGTTTACCCAGAAAACCTAAGTGTACTGTTTGTTTAGTTAAAGAATATTGCAAATATTACCAAAAAAATTGTCGTAATAAATAGTTTTAATTCACATATTTTTACGACGCTCGTATTCTTCATAAACAGTTTTCCAAATTACCCCTACTACGAGTTCCAGAATTCTATATTTTATGTACAACTCTTCAAAGTTTGTCCAATCTTCTTTTTCCCAAAGATATTTATACTTTCTACATTTTTCTAGCATTTTTCTTCCTATGCTAGGGTCTATGTACGCTTTAAGCAAATCCATATTCTCCAGAAGTTTTTCTAAATCTTTTATAGAGTGTATATTTAAATCTCTTCTTACTTGTTTAATAACATTTTCTGAACGCATGTATGCAAATGTCATAGTTCTTATTGTGTCTACAATAGCAGGACTATCAAAATTTCCAGACTTTATATGCTCGTAAAACGCTTCAATATGGGAAATCGTTATAGATAGTTGAGTATACAGCGCATTTATGAATTGGTTATTAACCCTTACGCTAGATATTTGCTCATAAATTTCGCTTAAAACGTCTTCTAATTTCTTCATAGAAACTTTATTCTTCAAAGTTTTTTAACGATCTCCTCGTAGGCTTCTTGGATGATCTTTGAAATTTCTTCATCCGATAAATTATTTCTTCTCCCCACCTCATAAATTCTTTTAAATGTCGAGGGATGAGTGGATAACACTTCGAGCCTTCCCTTGTTCATTGGTATAAGATCTATTATTGTTATTTTTGCAAGAGCCTTTATGTAAATCCTTGGATCCACAACTTTGGAAGCTTCAAGATCTGCTTTTCTTTCAGCTTTTCTTTGAATGTAGCGAGTCAATAAAGTTAACCCAGTGTAACCCAAGACAAATAAAATAAACCAAAGTAATCCAAAGTAATCTAGGAGATTCATGTTTTCATAAGATTTTTTATGTAAGTAATCAAGCAGATAGCTTATTCCGGTGAATATGGAGACTCCGAAGATAAACCAGGACAACAAAATAATTTCAATGTGTTTTTGCTTTTTGTGCGCGATTTCGTGAGCCAAAATTGCCTTTAATTCTTCTTTATTCAACACTTCTGTCAGTCTTTCAGTAATAATCAATTCTTTGTTAAAAATTCCAGATACCATCGCGTTTGCAACCTTGCCGCCGACGGTTTCTACTTTTATTATTCTTTTAAATTTCTTTGCACCAAGTTTTTCTGTTAATTCGTTGACCAAATCGACGATCCACGGCTCGACTGGTTTTTCAAGCCTTTTGAAAACAAGTCTATTGGTAATTGTTAGGATTATGTGCGCAACGGAGAATCCCACTAAAAACCAAAATGCGGTTTGAACAGGTGCTGGTAGCAGGGACAAAAGGTCGTAAAACCAATCTGGAAGTAGAGTCATTACGGGAAATATTACAATGTAGACTAGTAGAAAAGACGCCACGAATAGCGTTGAATATACGTAATCCTTTCTTGTTGCTTTTTCTTTTCCGTAGAGTTTCGACGTGTACTTAATTGAATAAATTAAGGGAGCAAACATTTGCGCGAACATAAAGACCATATAACCAATCACAGATACTTCTATAGGTATGTTTGCTATAAACGTTACTGCAGCTGGAAAGTCGTATAAAAATAGAGAAATTAAGGAGCAAGCAATTACTAGAATCACGTACAAACCGCTGGCTTTTCCAATCGAAGAAGAAACCTTCACCTTATCTTCGTATCCGAGAATCCTATCAGTTTTCCTTTTGATGTATCTAACGAGGATTAGCCCGCTAATGCCCGGAATTCCGAGAAACAAGATGAGTGCAAATAAAATCTTGTTGTAATCTACTGAAACCTCTATATAAATTGTATTTTTTGATGTAACTCCTTCTTTTGGTTCTATATTATTTATTTTTAGGTATTTATCAGGTTTCACAATGTACAGCACTTTACCCCCTGAAAGGTTTATTATCGGAGAAATGTTGTAAACGAATATAGATTTATTCCACGAGCTGACAATGATATGAGCCTCGCACAGGTTACCTTCCAGCTTTTCAACGTTTATTTTCTCGTAGTTTTTTAAACTATTTTTTAAATACGTCTTTAAGCTCGTAGCGTTCTCGCAACTTCCGATGAAGTTTAACACCACCTCTGGACCAACCTCGACTATCAGTTTGCTTTGCGCGTACGAATAGATTGGAAGAGCCAAAAGTATCGTGACGAGTATTGGGATAATCGCCAATCTGCGTCGCAGCATTGAACACCATCTTGCGAGAAAACTATTTGTTCTTAACATACCACGCGGTCGAGAAAATCATACTATAACTTTACGTTACCAATACATTTTGAAATATGTGAAGCTGTCCACGTTAGTATCCCTCGACATCTAGTTAAGATGACAAGAATATTTATAAAATTTTACGAATTACCAGATATATGGTGACAGAAAGATTAGATTTGATACTTATTAGAGCTAAGACACTCTCCGGAGAGGACGACAGAGGAGATTATCAAAATAGACTCAAAGCTCTCGAGCACTTCACAAATGAACTTTATAATGAAAATCCTACTTTGCTTGTAGCACCAGAGTACTTTTTATCTCTTCAACCACTAAGCAAAGAGGAGACAAGAGAGCTTCTTTCAAATCTTAGAGATATTTTTAAAGGATGTAAAGGTGTTTTTGTCCCTGGTAGCTTTTTAGAACTAACCAGGAAGTTTTTAGTATACCACAGCCTGAGAAACGTCACGCCAGTATTTGTGGATGGAGAACCTAGCAAGTTGCACTACAAGATGTTTTGCGCAGGTGCCGATTGGCTTGTGTTAAATAGCATTAAAAAGAAGCGTTTAAGATATGAATCTGGAAAGACTCCTTGCGTGATAGAGTACGAGGGCTTGAAAATTGGAGTAGAGGTTTGTATCGAACATCACATAGGTGGTTTGAATAGGGAATACGGTAATATCTTTGACATTCAGATTATAAGCTCCTGTGGGGTTTTAATCACTCCTTCAAACATTTCCGTAAACAACAATGGATATGTCATCTACACAGACGGCTACTTAGGAAATTATACAGTTAGGCGTATCTCGGATGGGCGATCCCTGTTTATAGATCCTGAGGGGGAAATAGAATATAACGGAATAAAAGCGTATTTCTACAAGATTAAAATATAAGCCTCACAAGAATCGAAGCAAAAACTGTCTATATGAATCTAAAATTTTTAACTTGTTTTTAACAATCCAATCGTTTATTAGTCGAGGATATATTTCATTAAATCGTTATTTTTAGTCTTAACATTTATACGATACAGCCTCCCGATTAACTACGCTAAAACTCTTCCAAAGAACTTAACATCTAACAAACCAAAAATCTTATAAATTAC
>CAYXSZ010000060.1:0-4801 GCA_964468425.1 Candidatus Woesearchaeota archaeon
ACTTTTTAACAGCATCTAGAACTTCGTCGTCTCCCTTTACGTTTAGAAATGTAGCCTGTTGACCTGCGAAGCTAGCAGTTTCTGTATCTTCCGCAGTAGCAGAAGATCTTACAGCTACGAATGTAGCATCTTCGTTAAACATTTGAGATAGTTTTCGGTAATTCTCTATGATTTCGTTTCTGAGTTCTTCTGGAATTTCTCCACGAATGAAGAGTTCTTGGATTTCCTTTGACGCATTAATGAGTTCTGATGGGTTGTTAATGTTTATTTTATTTAAGATCTCGAAAATTTTTTCTCGAATTCCGTTGTGCTCGATGAATCTATTGTAAGCTTCTGTAGTAACTACGAAGCCGGGCGGAACGGGAATTCCTATCTTCCACATCTCGCCCAGGTTAGCTCCCTTACCACCCGCAATTGGAACGCAGTCTTTAGAAATGTCTTCGAACCATTTTATGAAACCCATTTAATTTATCTTTGTTTTTTAGGATTAAAAGCAATTTCCGTGTTGCTATATACACTATTTGATCACTATTTTCACACGGTAAATAATTTTACTGTTTTTATCCAATAGAGACAATGCGAAGGAATCTGTTGCTGGTTTCGGGAGTTGTGATTAGCATTTGCTCTATTTTGTTTGTATTTTTGTTTACTAACTTCAGTAGCAATGTTAAAGCCTTGCTTTCAGTTAACTTTTATTTTCTTTTGCTAGCAATTTGTTTTCAGTTTGCTTCATTTGCTTTGTGGGCAATCAGAATCAAAATACTCGTGCAGCTGTTTGGAAGGGAAATCTCGCTTAGAGAAGCTTACAAGGCAGTTTTGATATCAGTTTTTTACTCAGCAATCACTCCATCTTCGTCTGGTGGAGAACCAATGAGAATTCAAGTTATTCAGGATAGTATTAAAAGCTATGGAGTAGCTTCTGCAGTAGTTTTAACCGAAAGAGCTGTAGATTTTATACTATTAACTTCTTTTATTCCAATTCTTGTTACTCTCGGCGTAATTAGAGGCGATTTGGGGGTTTTGGTTAGCTTATCTGCTATTGGAATTCTCCTTGTCATTTGCATCGGTCTCTACTTGATTATAAATCGTAGCGAGGCGCTTCAAAGGTTTTTGTATAAAGTTTTAAGTAAGTTTTTGAAAAAACCAAATCTACGTGAGAAAATTGAAAGCGAGCTAAGAAATTTACGAGAATCTCTATTGAACATTTCTCACGTTTCTAAATGTAAAATAATTATAATATTTTTGATAACGATGGTTAGCTGGTTGCTCGGATTTTTTTCGCTTCCTATCGTAACTTTGTCCTTAGGTTGTTCTCTTCCTTTGTCTTATGCGATTTCTTTCCAGGTTGCTTTAGTTTTGCTTTCTACATTATTCTTTACACCAGGTGGAAGTGGATTGATCGAATTTGGATCCGCGTACGCCTTGTCCAACTACATTACCTTCGACAAGCTAGGAGCTGTTGTGTTCGTTTGGAGATTTGTAACGTATTATGTTCCAATGTTTGTTGGCTCAACAATAAATATTTTGTACTTGAAGAAAAAATAAGAAAAGTTAGCTCTTTAGGAGCTCGTTAACGGCTTTCGTGATTTCATTCAAGAGATCCTTTCCTTCTCCGGGCTCTAGAACTGCTGCGGAAGCTGCTTGGACTTGGATTCCACAAGCTTGACCTAATCTCTGCTTAGAAGATACATATACATAAACCACGCCTTTTTCCTCGCAAAGTGCTGGAAGATGCATTACTATTTCGGGAGGATCTACGTCTAAGGCGATTGCTACGAGCTTAGCTTGTCCTCGATCAACAGCTTTCGTAGTTTCATTTGTACCCTTCTTTATCTTACCAGTTTCTCTAGCTATTTCAAATAACTTGTACACCTTTTCCTCGTAGTTCTCTAGAAACGTCTTAAGAGCCTCCTCTGACCACTTGACGTAGGGAGCTGTCATCATGAGATTCGTCATCTTTCAAAAGAGGAACTATTAAAGTTTATAAACATTAATCAAGTTTTCGACCTCTTTTATAAAGCTCTCTATTTCATCTCGTTGGATCTTAAGGTATTCGCATACTGTGTTGCTAAGATAATCAAGCAAGTTCTTGATGTCACTGGAAACACCTTCTTTGTAAATTTCGTAAATAGCTTCTTTATACAAACGCAAGTCTTTTACTTTTATGTGTACTCCCCAGTCTAATGTTATTTCTGCGATTGGCGTTCCTCCTGCTTCATCATTTTTCATGAGAGTGATGCTCATCCCTTTTGCAAGCTCTAGAGTACCGTCTATCGTGTAAATAGTATCAATCTTTTCCTCGCCGATTGTGAGGTAGTAATTTCGCGAAAGTGAGATTGTCAGAAGATCTTCTTCAAGAAGACGATTAACGAGCTTCTCTATCTCTTCATAGGTTTTTCCGTCTTCTATAGTAAATACAACCGGGAAACTACTATATCTTTGTTTGATATCTTCGATTGACTTCTTTAAGATGGCTTCCAACTCCAGCATTGATTATGTTACAACTAAAAAGTAATAAATGTTTCTGAACAAAAATAAATTACGCAGGTTCCGCTATCGCGTAGGTCGTGGCAAGCCTCTTAATCACTATTTCTCCAGTCCATCCGAGATCTACATTTTTTACGAATATAGAAAAGCCTTTAATTCTCACATACCCGTCTCCTCTTCGCGTAAGTCTTTTTATCTCGACTTTATATTTTTCTCCCACTTTAACAGGTTTCGCATACGCCATCAGTCTTGGATGTTCGAACTAGTATATAAATGTTTGATAAGTAAAGTTGCACTGCACTATCGATAATCTTTGAGTTTTTATTTATTCTTTTTTAAATCGGGCTCTCCTTTTTCGAACGTTAAATCTATATGTTTTATCGACTTCTTCAATTATTTGTTGAACCTCCTTTTCATCATCTTCCTGTTTTATGATTCTTTCAGTTTCTTCTTTTAGAGATAAAAGTTCTTTTTCGTAATCTACTCTTCCTTCTTCGATTAGATCCATCTTTTCTTCGAGAATTCTAGTTCTTTCTTCAGAAACGAAGTTGCCGTATCTTTTTTCGAGAAAATGATAAACATAGACGCCTAGACGTGTTGGAACGAGTTTTCTTCCAGATTCAATTACATATCCGCGCTTTATAATCTTTGTAACAATTGTTGCATATGTAGAGGGTCTTCCAATTTTTCTTTCGCGCATTAGGTTAATTATATCTGATTGAGAATACAGCCTGACCTTTGCAGTTCGCCAATAAGTTGTTTTCTCAATTGGAAGCTCGAGAGCGTCTAAATCTTCAATTTTTTCGCGCTCAATGCGATAGGAATCTACCAAATCCCACCCGTGCCTTAATACTTCAAGAACACCCTCTATAACTTCTGAATACTTTACTTCTGGAATTTCAACAGTGTATGTGAGCTTTTTAACTCGAACAGGCGTCATTTGAGATTGTATAAATCTTTTGAAGATTAATGAGTATAGAGAATAATGATTTCTGGTCATTCTAGTGAATACTTCGATCTCTCCGCTTTCAATCATATTTCTAAGCGTTTCGGGATCGATCGGGCGGGTTGGACGAATGCACTCATGTGCTCCTCCTTCTCCCCAAACCCTTGGTTTAAAGTACTCTTCTCCGAACTTTTGGGAGATATAGTCTTTAGCAACTTGGATTCCCGCAGGAGAAACTCTTACAGAATCCGTACGGTGATAAGTACAATTGTGAGACACTATTCCATTCGCTATAAACGTAGATGTAGTGGTGGTAAAGTCATACAGCTCTCCATCGAATTCTTCATCTACAACGTCTACAACCTTAACCCAAGCTATGGGGGCGTTTGCAATTCTAATTAACATTTCTTTCGCAGTACTATCCTTGGCATACTCTACAACTTGCCTTAATTTTTCTCTTGGTATGCTTTTTGTATCGTGCCAATTCCAAACATCTATGTTTAACTCCTTCAAAATTTTACTTTTAATTCCATTCGGAAATTCCAATTGTTTGAACAAGTCAACAAATGGTAATAAGTCTCCTTCAAGGCTATTCGGATGGTGTTTTCTGTACGTACTATACGCTTTTTCAAATTGTTTTTTTCTAATCTTTAAAAACTGTGCTATTTCTTCTTTAAACTTTTTAATGAATTTACTACTTATTACAAGGTACCAGACCCCTGTTCTTTTATCTTCATAAAGTTTATTCAAAATTCCTATTGAATTTAAGTATATGCTTATTTTCAATAAAACATTTTTTCTTTTAGATGAAAGAAAAGCCCTGAAATTGTATTTACCAGAATTTTTATCGTACATTAAGGAAAAGCAACCATCTGTATCGAAGTATCCTGCAATTAAAGCGTTTATGTATTTTTTAGGTAGGGAAAATATAAGAGGATGTAATTCTCCTTCCCTAGTTCCTAATTTCTTTAAAATTTCATAGAGTATAGAGTTCGATATGCAAACTTGGTTTTTAGTTGAGAAAATGTGTAGATCTTTAAATGTTTTCCTCAAAATTTCTTCTATTTCTTTGAGAGGAGATTGAGCAATTTTTACTTTGCTTTTCACGAGAGAGCCATCTCCCAGAACAAGTCCTACGAAATACCAGAATTTTTCGTCTAGTTTAAATATTGATAATTTTTTAGTAAAAGCTCTTTGCCTGTATATATATTCAACATCTTTTTCTATAGATTTTAAGTCAATGTTAAGCTTAATTAGCAAAGATAACGGTACAACTCTCTTTTTAATGTACTTATATTTAGTGGAAGTCTTTATGTGAGATTTAATAATGGGTATTAACTCTTTGAAAGATTCGGAATTCTCTTTAAA
>CAYXSZ010000061.1:0-5999 GCA_964468425.1 Candidatus Woesearchaeota archaeon
TCCCTAGTAATCGGAGGTCAGCATCCCTCCGGTGAATACGTCCCTGCCCCTTGTACTCACCGCCCATCATGCCACCCGAGCTGGCTCTCGGCGAGGCCCGGGTCGTACCCGGGTCGAGCCGGGGGCTGGCGAGGGGGGCAAAGTTGTCACAAGGTAGCCGTAGGGGAACCTGCGGCTGGATCGCCTCCCCGACGAGCCTCGTCGGTGGGGCCCCTAATTCTTCTTAAAATTTTGTTCCAAACTTCTCTATGTTCGAAATAAAAGAAAGAGACGCTGCTGGGAGACTTTCTATACTTAAGATAAACAATAAGAAGATTAAGTTACCCACAATTCTCCCAGTAGTTAATCCAAACAAACCAATTATCACTCCAAAAGAACTTCAAGAGAAATTCAAAATCGAAGCTTTAATTACTAACGCTTATATTATCTACAACTCTTCTCTGAAAGAAAAAGCACTGGATAAAGGAATCCATAGATTACTTGGGTTTGATGGAGTAATTGAAACAGATTCTGGGTCTTATCAAATGCTTCATTATAAAAAAAGTTTAGAGGTTTCCAATAAAGAAATAGTAGACTTTCAAATAAAAATAGGCGCAGATATTATTAATGTTCTTGATATTCCAACAGACATAGAAGCCACCTTCGAAGAAACAGAAAAGGATCTTCAAATCACTTTAAAAAGAATACAGGAAGGTATTTCCCTGAAACCTTCAAATGTTTTAATGAATGGAGCTATCCAAGGAGGTGTTTATCCAGAATTAAGAAAGAAGGCTGGGAAATTGGTTAGCGCGCTCCCTGTAGACATCTTTGCAATTGGTACTATAGTGCCTTACTTAATAAATTATCAATTCAAAAAGCTATTTGAGCTGATTCTCGAAGCCCGAGTAGTACTCCCTATGAACAAGCCAGTTCATTTATTCGGACTTGGACACCCCTTAGTTTTCCCTCTTTCAGTGGCAATAGGAACTGATATCTTTGATTCTGCTTCCTATGTGCTCTATGCCTATGATAATAGAGTTATAACTCCTTATGGAACCCTTCGCCTTGAAAAAGCACAAGAACTTTTAATTAAGACTTCCAAAAGGATTTACGAAGCTAAAGAGCTTCTAGAAATGGAAAAGGAAGAAAGAGTCAGAGTTCTAGCAGAGCACAATCTTTTAACTTTGATAGATGAAATTTTTAGGGTACGGGACGCTATAAAAAATCATTATTTGTGGGATCTGGTGATCATAAAAGCCCATTCGCATTATAAAGTTTACGAGGCTACTAGATTCGTGCTTAAAAAGTATTATTCATGGTTGAAAGCATTTGATCCTGTAAGAAAATCTAAGGGAATTACGAGTTACAGCGACCTTCTTGAGCTACGATCAGATATCCGAAGAGCCTTAGAAAGACTCAAGGAACGTGTTAAAAAGGAAGATATTGAAGCCATCTACGAGTACGTGTATCCGTTTAACAGTTTAAAAGATGTTAAACCAATATAAAAAACTAATTAAGCGAAAGTTCAGAGAAAGTAGAATGGTTTACAGGTTTAATGAAGTAAATTTGATCGGAGTAAGATCTAGTACATTCTCATATGTTAAAAAAATTCTAAACGAAGTAAACATTCAGAACAACATCCAACTAAAAATAAACGTTTGTGAGTTCGACTCTGTTGAAAAGATACTCCTCCCTAAAGGGAACAATCTTTTAGTTTTACCGGCTGAAGCTATAGCTACAATTTTTCTGCTAAATGTAACCCGAATAGACACGGAGCTGTCAAAGTATCTCCACGAATCTTGTGAAGAGTTTTTCAATGTAACTTATTTTGTGTCTGAAACTAAAGTTTCGCAAGCGCTTGGAAAACCCAAAAAGAATTTATTTTCTAAATATAAAGAAGTAGAAAATTTTGTTTCAGAACTATTTGAGTTAAACGATAAGTTTCATAAGAGTTCAACGAATCTCATATTAACTCTTGTTAGGGAAGGTCTTTTTCTTTAAAAAGAAGACAAAATCCTTAACCTCTTCGCCCTCCCAGATTATGTCGAAATATTTTTCAAATAAACTTTTCCAGTACTCTTTTTTTGAGCCTCGTTTCAGGACGGAGACTATCAAGAGTCCATTAGGGTGAAGAGTTTGATAAATATTTTTCAAATCCTTTTCGGGCTCCTCAGAATCTTGTAAAACAGTTATGCAAGTAACAAGATCGAAGGATTCATTCAAATTATATTCTGAAAGAAATGTGACGTCTGGATGTTTTTTCTTTGCGAGTTCTAGCATTTTTTCAGAGATATCATAGGCGTATACTCTTTTACATAACTTCTTAACAAGTTCTATAGAAATCCCAGTTCCGCATCCATAGTCCATTCCTTTTTCAAATTGGAGTTCTCCAAAAATTCGTTTGAAGTTGGAATAGATATAGTTTATCTTATCTTTCTGCTCCTCTCCATAGAGTTCGTCGTAAGACGAAAAAATCGAGTTGTACCAAACCTTAACTCTCGATTGTGACACCGAATTTTTCTTTTAACCACTCAATAACTTCCTCCTTTGTAGTTCTATGTCTCTTAGGAATCTTTCCCCGTTTCAGACGTCTTTTTGCAACTCTATAACCTGGTCTAGAAACGGTTACAACTACATCCATCCCATACATTCCAATTTCGGGATCGTATTTCATTCCAGGAATCCAAACATACTCTTTTATTCCAAATCCAAAGTTTCCAAATTCATCGAATTGAGACTTGCTGAGTGTGTTGTTTACGGCTTGTAAGAGCCATTTGAGCGCTTCTTCCGCCTCTTTCTTTCTAAGTGTAAGTTTGACTCCTATAGGAAGACCAGGACGAATTCCCCAGGAAGGGACTCTCTTCTTCGCCCGAGTCACCACAAGTTTCTTGTTGGGAAACATTTTTTGCAAGAGTTTTTGGGCTCGCTCAAGAGGCTCTCCTGCTTGACCTACCCCTATGTTGATTGTTACTTTTTCTATGATAATCCTTCGCATTGGGTTATTCTTATTAGCATTCCCCATCTTACTCTTGGTTTAACTGAACAGCTTTTTGGCCGAAGGGAAGCGAGATCTCTAGCTCTTGTTCTCCTACTGGGATTGCGTAGTTGAAAACTGTCTCCTTAATTTCTCCTGTTACTAAATCTTCGTAAACCACGAATCGAGTGTGCCCGAAGGGTTTCCTGAGAACTTTGATTTCCTTGACTCTTCCGAGAGACCCAGCCTTAGCTCCGTAGAAGAAGTAGACGATCGTTCCTTCCTTTATCGGAATTATCTTTTCGATGTTTTGATCTGGGAGAGAGATTAATAAACCATCGCCAACCTTGATTTCAGAATCAATTATGAAGTTTCTTCCGTCGTGTCCGGTAACCTGGATTCTTCCACCTTTGACCATTTGCTTTCTGATAACTCTAACGATCTTGCATTTAGATTCTTCTTCAGGGATTTCGTGAAGGAACAACTTTAGTTTATGATTGATTAGAACCCTAAAGTGCTTATCGAGATCCGGGATAGAAAGAGTGTCCATCAGACCGACCTGAAAGCTCGGATCCCTTACAGGTCTTCCATCTACGAGAATTTTCTCATTATTCAAAATAAATCTAACTTCCCTCATGTTTTTAGCTATTCCTAAGTAGTCTCTGAGCCAGACTGCTATGGGCATTCCCATTTCCATCGAGTGAGGACCGGGGCTTGGTTTAATTATCCACTTCGCTCCCTTTCTCGGAATTGGCCAAGTTTTTGGAGCTGCGAGACGTTTCAAATGCTTTCTCCCAGTAGTATGACCCATCTTTTGATTTTGAGTGGAATGTTTAAAAAGCTACTTGAAGGATTTGTTTAGCTCGTAGACCTTCGAAAGATCGTCCTTGCTAGTTATTGAAATTTTTAAGAGGTTGTCAATATCTTTATCAGACAATTCAGGATTCCTTCTGCGAATTATATCTATCCTCTTTTTATCAGTGAGATTTAACTTAGTAATCATCAATTTTGACGCGTGAAGCGGATAGTAACTTTTTTCGCCGTTTTTCTTTTCGACAAAAGCAGTGTCCACGTAAACTCTATATTTCTTTGTATCTACGTAAATTACGGAACCTTCCTTATCTCTAAACTTCCCTCTGAGGATTCTGACTTTGTCTCCCACAACTACTGGAAGATTCTTAATTTTTATAATATCTCTTATTTCCTTTGATAAAGGAGAAACTATTAGTTTTCTTCTCACGTGCTTCGGCGCGTTAATAAGATATTTTCTCTGTTTTCTAGGTTGCTTTGAACTCTTCCAGCTCGAGGACCAGTCCGATGGATTTACATTCTTGAACGTTAAAGCCATTTTAAGCAAATACAGGAAAAAATTTAAAAGTTAGTAGATCTCCGCTTTAGCAAATTTATCAACTCATTTCTCGAGATTTTTCCTAGATAATAATCTACAAGTTCTGGAAATTCTTCTGCAGCATTTGTTATTCCTTCATTGTTAATTTTGACAAATGGAAATGCTATCACTTCTTTAATGGATTCTATTCCGAGAACAGCCATCGCCAATCTTTGTATTCCAACGCCAACGCCTCCCGTGGGCGGCAAACCGTACTCTAAAGCTCTTACATAATCTTTATCCATTGGCATGTATTCTAATCCTTCTTTTTTGACTTGTTTTCTAAGTTCTTCTTCCTCTTTGAAGGCTAAATATTGCAGGAATGGATTATTTTGTTCTGAATACCCATTTCCAACTTCTAAACTATTTATATGGATCTCAAATCTTTCTACATACTCTGGATTTTCCCTATGTGGCTTTGCTAGCGGAGAAACATCTCTCCTAAACAATGTAATAAATGTAGGATCCGTTATTTTAGGTTGCACATATTTCTCAAACAATTCTTCAATGATCTTGCCTTTCCTTGAAAGTTTCTCTTCATCTTCGATTCCTAAATCTTTTTTTGCTATTTCTTTTAGCTCTTCGAAACTTAGTTTAGATACATCGATCCCAGTTTCTCTTTTTATCGCTTCTTCCATTGGAAGTCTCTCCCAAGGAGGTTTAAAGTCCAGTATTTTGTCCCCAATTTCTACTTTATAATCTCCAAATATGTGTTTAATTGTATAAGCTATCATTTCTTCTGTTAATTTCATAATTCTCTTCCAATCCGCAAATGCCCAATATACTTCGATTTGTTCAAACTCTGGATTATGTGTTGCATCGATATCTTCGTTTCTAAAACAAAGAGCAATTTCATAGACTTTATAGAACTGCCCCACTATAATCTTTTTAGATAAGTTTCGGGGGAAATTGATAAGTAAACTTTATCTTTTGTTGCCCATAGTTCTGTAACAAAGGGCCTAGCAAGAGCCCCTCCATAAATTTGCTGTAATTTTGGAGTGTAGATTTCTAGGAAATCTCTACTATTCAAGAATTCTCTAAAGTATTGTTTTATTTTAGAAACAACTTTAATAATCCTCCGAGCTTCGTCATTTAGTGCAAAATCTAGATATCTTTGTTCGTATCTTTTTGCAACGTCTTTAATTCCATACCATTGATGTGGAATCCCTCTTAAGGTTATAGATAACACTTCGAAATCTTTAACGTTTATGGATAATTCACCTCTTCTTGTTTTCATTACATTTCCATAAACTCCAATAATATCTCCCAATACTAGGAGATTTTGTACTATATAGAATTTTTTCTTAGGAAGCACATCTTTTCTAAATAACAATTGAATTTTCCCAGTATCATCTTTTAAATCTGTAAAGATTATTCCACCATGAGACCTTATTGCACTTATTCTACCTGCCATGTGATAGTAATCTTTCGTATGCGATCCTGGATCCAGATCTTTATATCTTTTCAGGAGATCACTTACTGAAACATTTACAGGATATTCATATTTTCTAAATGGATCTTCCCCAAGTTCTATTAATTCTATTAATCTTTTTACGTTATCTCTAAACATTCTAGAGTTCATCTTTTATAAAATGCGTAAACACGTATTGTGCCTCGGCGTCTTCCGTTTTCTTTTATACATGCAAAGTGTATATTGTA